>NC_013790.1:300000-600000 GCF_000024185.1 Methanobrevibacter ruminantium M1 | reverse complement strand
AATAAGTGCTGCAGATGACTCATCAATAGCTACTGACGATTCAAACAAGATAATCAATGATAATAACAATCAGGACATTGTATTAGAAGAAAATGGACCCTCAACAAATATAGCTTTAGAAGACAAGAATTATAAAATTGAAAAGCCACAGCTTAAGGAAAATAGCCCAGGCAATTTTACCGATTTAAATTATCTAATAAATGAGGATGAAACCACCCGCCATAACACTACAATCACTTTAGACCGTGACTACATCGGCGGTGAGAAAGGCATAAGAATCGATCGTCCCCTAATCATTGACGGGCAAGGGCATACATTAAATGCATCCCAAAATAACAGAGTCTTCCATATTACTTCAGAAAATGTTACCCTTAAAAACATCATTTTCACAGGAGGTAGATCAGATTATGGTGGCGCAATTTACTGGCAAGGAGACAATGGGAAGATAATCAATTGTAACTTTACTTACAACACAGCCACTAAATATGGCGGTGCCGTTTTCTGGGGAGATGACGAATTTGAAGGTACAGCTGACCAAACAATAGCTAAAGATGGAATTATAATAAACTCTAATTTCATCTCCAATAAAGCGAATGTAGGAAATGGAGAGGCCTGGGAAAATGGCGGAGGCGGAGAAGGTGGTGCAGTTTACTGGTATGCCAATAATGGAACCATATGCAACTCCTATTTCCATAATAATCGTGCCGGTGGACAAGGAGGCGCCATCACTTGGAAAGGAAATGATGGGATCATATGCAATAACACCAACTTCACTGCCAATAGTGCAGGAGATTCTGGCGGTGCCGTTTTCTGGCGTGGAGATAACGGAACCATAAGCAATAACTGTGAGTTTAATAATAATATAGCCTATGGTCGTACCAGTGATGGCATATCCAGAGGAGGAGGAGCTATTTTTTGTCATGGCGAAAATGGTAAGATAAGCAACTGCTCTTTTATGGAAAACAGTGCAAAACCTGAAAGTGAAAGCGGTAAAGGAGGAGGAGCAATTTATGCTGAATATAATACTTTCATCACAGATTGCATTTTTATAAGAAACTCTGCAGATTATTATGGAGGTGCAATTCTCATATTCAGAACAGGTGATGTCTATAGAAATATCTTTATAAACAACACTGCCTTAAACGGCAACACTATAACATTAAAAGGAATAGGCCATTCAACCATAACAAACAACATTATCCTAAATAAGACAAATGCAATCTACTGGAATGAATCCGACTATACAATCGAAGCTAATTGGTTTGGAAACAATGCTACACAATATTCAGAACCTTATGAATACTCACAAACCTGGTTGTTTTTAAATGCAACAGCAAATCCAAACCCTGCACCATTCAATATTCCAACTGAAGTGAAATTCAAGCTATGGCTCTACAATAAAAAGACTAAAAAAATAACAGAATATGACAATTCCTTACTGCCAACTATCCAATTAAGCTTAAGCCAAACAAAG
The DNA here is from genome assembly GCF_000024185.1 of Methanobrevibacter ruminantium M1. Classification (NCBI taxonomy): domain Archaea; kingdom Methanobacteriati; phylum Methanobacteriota; class Methanobacteria; order Methanobacteriales; family Methanobacteriaceae; genus Methanobrevibacter; species Methanobrevibacter ruminantium. Next base: position 598,526 of record NC_013790.1, on the reverse strand, counting down.
GGAAGCATTAATAAGGAGACTGCAGGATTGGATGACCCAATCAACTATACTGCAAATGAGGTAGGAACAGGAAGCATAACTGGAAAAATGGAATGGATAACAGATAGCATCTTCTTTGAAATCGTAAATGACCCTAAATTAGAGGTATCTGTTAATCCTAGCGAAATCGACTACGGAGACAATATTACCCTCCATCTCGGATATGAGGATGAGGCTACAGGAACAGTAAACATCAGCTTTAAAGGAAGTACACACGAAAAAACAATAGAAAACATTCCTTTAAACAAGACTATCACAATTACAGAGTCCATTTTGCCAGACGAATATACCGTTACTGTATTCTATTCAGGAGATAATCAATTCTCAAGAGCAAGTAAGACCGCAGATGAAAAATTGAAAATAAATCAAAAGAATCCGAATATGACAGTGACATCCTATGAGATCTATGTAAATGACACTAACGGAGTCATGTTTAGCATAAAGCTAGATAAGGATGCCACAGGAAAGATAATTCTTACAGGAGACATTGGAAGGGAAATCAATCTGACTGAAGGCAGCATAAAGGATGGGAAAAGAATTATTGAAATTAAAAACAATGGTTTTGATCTTGGCAAATACAATGTCACATTTTCATATCCTGGAGATGAGATATATTGGGAATATGAAACAACTGCCCTCTCAGAGATTAAAGTCATAGAAACCAAAATAATTCCACAAAAGGAAGAAATAGTCTTAATAATTGGCGATAAGTCAAAGATAAACTATACCATAAATCCAAGCAATGCAGTTGGAGATGTCACTTTCACAAGCAATGACACAAATGTGGTCAAAGTCAATGGAAGCGGAGATATTGAGGCAATCGATAAAGGACAGGCCACAATCACAATAAAATTCTCTGGAAGCAAAGACTATGCCCCTTCAAATGCAACTGTAAACATAACAATCGGCAGGGAAATGGCTAAGTTAACTGCCGAAAACATTACTGTAACATATAATGCTGAAGGATACCTTAAGGTTGCCTTAAAGGATAGTAAAAACAAGTCAATAAGCGGAGCCATATTGATTGTAGACTTAATCAATAAAACAAATTACACTACAGACTCCAACGGAGAGATAAAAGTCCCAACAAAGTCATTGGCTGCTGGAAACTATACTGCAAGCATAGAATTTGAAGGAAATGATAAGTACTTGCCAGCAAACACAACAGCAGGAGTTACAATCGAGAAGGATAATCCTAGATTGACTTCAAACAATATCACAAACAAATATCATACTGAAGATTACCTGATAGTGAGCTTAAAGGACAGTGCATCAGGACCTATAAGCGGTGCCGAGCTTACTGTATACCTAAATGGAAGCGAAACTTATAAGACAGATGGAAACGGACAAATAAAAATCCCTACTAAAGACTTGCTTCCAAACATATATGTGGCAAATATAAGCTTTGCAGGCAATGAAAACTACACAGAAGCAAACGCAAGCGCAAGCATAAACATAACTAAACTAGATACAAGGCTGAATGCAACAGACACAATCACAAAATACAATGTAAATAAAGATATGATAGTCACCTTAAAGGACATTGATGGAAATGCCATAAGCGGTTTGAATATACTTGTAGATCTGGACGGAGTTAAAAATTACACAACAGACTCCAACGGAGAGGTAAAAGTGCCAACAAAGTCATTGGCTGCTGGAAACTATACTGCAAACATAGCATTTGAAGGCGACAATATCTATATTGGATCAAATGCAACAGCAAAGGTCACAATAGAAAAAGAGAGCACCGAAATAAGCGCTACAAATGTCAGCGCAAAATATGGCTCAAACCAAAGCATGATAGTCACTCTAAAGGACAGCCAAGGCAATCCAATAAGCGGAGCTAAAGTCTCTGTTGAGATAGATGGCAAAAAGGACTACACTACCGACTCTAATGGACAGGTGAATGTTCCAAGCAAAAACATAGTTCCAGACACTTACAACGCGACCATTACTTTTGCTGGAAATGAGAACTACACCTCTTCAAACACAAGCGCAAGCGTGGTCATAAAAAGAGTCAAAACTGCACTTAACTACACAGACATGAATACAACTGCATTTGATTCAAATATTGAAGGAAGAGTAGGAGAGTATTTCAGTTTCCAATTGCTTGACGAATATGGAAAGCCATTATCCGGAAAACAGGTCTTCATTGGATTTAATGGAGTTAAATACAACCGTACAACAAATGAAACAGGAGAGGCAAGGCTTCAGATAAACCTGAAATATGCAAACAATTACACATTTGCCATAGCATTCCTTGGAGATGAAAACTATAGCGGATCATTCAATTTTGCAATTATCAGTGTAAGCGAACAGACTCCAAGCTTATCCACAAGCCCTAAGACATATAAGGCAAGTGCAAAGACAAAGGCATTGACTGCAACATTGAAATCCTATAAGGGAACAGCAATTCCGGACAAAAAGATTACTTTTACTGTCAATGGAAAAACATATAGTGCAAATACCAATTCAAAGGGCATAGCAACTGTGAATGTAAGTCTAAACAAGAAAGGAACTTATAACTTTACAGTCCAATATGCAGGAGATAGTACTTATAAGAAGATAAGTAAAAGTGAAAAGCTTACTATAAAATAAGCCTAAAGTCTTTAAATTCTATAAAATTATATTTAAATCTAGCTTTTATTTATAATAGAAGCTAGAATCTTTTTTTATTTTAATAAAACCCTTTTTAAACCACTAACTAATTTAATAAAAAAAATAATCTTTTACTATTTTAATAAAACCCTTTTTAAACCACTAACTAATTTAATAAAAAAAATAATCTTTTACTATTTTAATAAAACCCTTTTTAAAATTATTATTCTTCTTATTACATAACCTACATTCTTTTTTTACTTTAACAAACAAGCCCTCATAAATAAAACTAAAAACTACTCCTTCTAGAACCAAAACAACTAAAAAACACTAATCCTAGTTAACTATTAATAAAACAATAAAAAATTAGAAATAATTAAATAATTTTTTAAATAGAACTATTAATATTTAAGGACTAATATATGGGGAAGCGTCTAAATGAAATTCAAAAAATATTTATTTATTCTGCTAATAGCTCTTATTTGCATAATCAGTGTCTCTGCAGTTGCTGCATCTGATGCAAATGACCCTATTAGCCAAGACAATAATCAAGGACTAGTTTTAGAAGAAACAAATCAGGATCTTTCGATAACTAAGACTAAAGAAATAGTGGAATCAAGCACCAATAAAGAAATTAGCCTAGAAGACAACAAAGTTATTTCTAAGGAAAATAAGAAAACAAGTCTTAAAGATGAAGAAACAGACTCATTCACCAATCTAAATAATCTAATAAACATAGACAACCCCAACAACCATACAATTAGCCTAAATTGCGATTATGTCCTCTTGGAAGAGGACTGCACCTACATTGACACTGAAATATTAAGTTCCTCAAATCTTACAACATCCCACATCTTAAGGGATGAGGGAAGCCTGCCGATTGACTTGAATCCAAAAACATATAAAGCCCGATTAATGGTTGAAAATTCCAATGACCAATCCATTGAAGTGATAAAAACCACAAATATAGAAGGATCCTCATTCTGGCTCTTAAATCAGACCATAAACAATAACAGCAATAGTGAAATCACATTAGATAGCAATTACACATTTAATTCCAGCGCAGATTCCGGATTTATAAATGGGATATACATCAACCGCAGCTTAAAGCTGAATGGAAACGGCATTACAATAAACGGATTGGATGAAGGACGAATCTTCATAATCACTGCAGACAATGTGACCATTACAAACGTCAATTTTGCAAATGGAAAATCTGACAAGGGAGGAGCCATCCTATGGCTTGGAAAAAATGGAAATATCAGCAACTGTAACTTTACAGACAATATGGCAACATCTGGAGGAGCCATCTTTTGGGGAAATACAAATCTAACAGATTATTATAGCAATGGACAAGGGGATGACGGCACCATAATAAACTGCAATTTCATTGGAAACGAAGCCCAAAAGGGAGGGGCAATGTTTTTCCATACCGGCGGAGCCACCATAAAAGATGGTTGCACCTTCCATAACAATACTGGAGGCCAAGAGGGAGGAGCCCTATTTTGGCTTAACTATGGCGGAAGGATAGAAAATAACTGCAATTTCACATTTAACACTGCAAAAGGTTCTGGCGGCGCAATCTATTGTCCTCAAGTAGAGATACTCAATAACTGCATTTTCCAAAACAACACAGCCCAATCCAAAATTGAAGAGAGAATAATGAAAGGAGGGGGCGCAATCTATTTACAGAAAGGAGGAACAGTAAGAGACTGTACATTCATAGGCAATATTGCTTTAAACGACGAATCAGATGGATTGAGATTTTATAAAGGAGGGGAGCCATTTACATTGAAAGGAATGCCTCCGTTTCCAACTGCACCTTCATAGATAACCTTGCCGAAAAAAGCGGAGGTGCAATAAACGTCTATGAATCCGGAAACATCTCCAATTGCATATTTACAAACAACACTGCAGATTTAGGAGGGGCAGTTCAATTCTCCCTTGCAAATGGAAGCTTAGAAAAGTCCATAATCACTGAAAGTCATGCCAATTATGGAACAGCAATAGGATTGTACATCTCAGAGATAGAGATTAATCAAAACATTATCCTAAACACTGAAGGCAATAAAATATATCTAAACAATTCCCCTAAAAGCAATATACACGATAACTGGTTTGGAAACACTCTGCTGAACTATGATGAGGTGCCATATGAAGGCTGCACAAATTGGATATTCCTAAATGGAGAAAGCAACCAGGTCTCACTGGAGAATCCGATCAGCTTTGAAATCACATTTACCCTATCCTCTTTCAATAAGAATACAAAGAAAATAAGCAACTATGATGATAGAAAGCTTCCATTCAATCTAACAGCACATGCAGAGCATGGAATCTTAAATCCGAACAGTAATCTTTTAGGAAAAACAACAATATATGAAACAGAAATCATCAATGTTGAGAGAATAATCGGAAATATTGCAAATATAGATTCAGAATTTGAAATAATGGAGTTTTTAGTCACTGACGGAACCACATTCTATGACTTGAACCAACTCATCAACAACAACAGCAATAATGAAATCAATATAAGCGGAAATTACACATATCATGATGATATAGACTTTGAATTTAAAGAGGGAATCAATGTCAACCGCAGCCTAATCATTAATGGAAACGGATTTACAATAAACGGATTAAACTCCTCACGCATCTTCAATATAAATGGAGACAATGTCACAATAAATAATATTTCCCTTATAAACGGAAATGGATATGAGGACACCTACGACAGTGACGGAGGAGCCATATACTGGAAAGGAGCTGACGGAACCCTGATTCAAAGCAATTTCACAAACAACAGCGGATATAATGGAGGCGCCATTCTCTGGGAAGGAGACAATGGAAGAATAATAAACAACACATTCAAAAACAACAGCGCATTCGATGGAGGAGGTGCCATCACCATAACAGTAGAGAGAGGAATAATAATAAACAACACATTCACAAACAACAGCGCATCCTACGATGGAGGCGCCATCTACCTAATAGCAAGCAGTGGAGAGATAATAAACAACACATTCACAAACAACAGCGGATATAAAGGAGGCGGAATGATCTGCTATGCAGATAATCTAAGCATGATCAACAATACAATGGAAAGCAACATTGCATCCGACGACAATGGAGGCGCCATTCTCTGGGAAGGAGAAATAGGAAGAATAATAAACAACACATTCAAAAACAACTACGCCTCTGAAGAAGGAGGGGCTATCAGCATAAGAGGAGAGATAGGAGAGATAATAAACAACACATTCACAAACAACAACGCATCCTACAGAGGAGGAGCCATCAGCATAATAATAACTAGTGGAGAGATAATAAACAACACATTCACAAACAACAGCGGATATAGCGGAGGAGGAATACTTTGCTATGGAAATAATGTAAGCATAATCAACAATACAATGGAAAGCAACATTGCATCCTACGATGGAGGAGCACTTTACGTCAGCATGGATTATGCAATGATAATAAACAATACAATAAAAAACAACAATGCATCCGACAATGGAGGAGCAATCTACTGGGATAGATATAAGGGAATAATAAGCCTAAACACAATCGCCAACAATAATGCAAATCATGGGGGAGCAATCTACTATGAGGGATATTCTTCAAATCTTAACTATAACATCATCTTAAACAATAAGAATAGTGAAATCTATTTCGACAATGTCAGAACTTTCAACGGAAGCAATAATTGGTTTGGAAACAATGCAAGCAATTATAATTTGAATCCAAACACTAGCTTCGAATATGACAATAGCCCAAATGTAACCCTTAGTGATTGGCTATTTTTAAATGGAACAGCAAATCCAAAAATAGTGAATGCCTTTGAAAGCTCCCAAATCTTATTTAAATTATATTCCTATGACGGAATATTGATAAGTGAATATGACAATTCCCTAATAACAGACACCAAGCTAAACTTAAGTGCAGAAAGGGGAAGATTTGACAAGACAAGCGCCAGTTTCAATGAGCCGATAAACTATACTGCAATAGAAGGGGGAAGAGATACAATAAGAGGAGCAATAGATAAGAGTGGATACAGCATAAATCTAACAAACAGGAGAGTATCCTCAAAAATTGCAATGGATACTAAAGAGATAAACTATAGCAGAAATGCATCAATCAAGCTTAATTACAATGACTTTGCAGGAGGAAATGTCACAATAAGACTAATGGGAGAAAATAATGAATACCTCTTTGAAAACATGACCCTGAACAAGACAATATTCCTTGGAGTCATAAATAGGGACAGTTACAACGTAAGAATAGAATATTCAGGAGATAGGTCATTCCTAGAGGAGAACATAAGCGAAAGCCTTATAGTGAATAAGGCAGGAACAAAAATAGTTCCAACAAATGACACAATAGACCTAGGCATAGGAGAGAACTCAAAAGTCAACTACACTTTCTATGTTATAGATGATGAAGGCCAATACATAACTAACCCAGAGGACATTGGAAACATAAGCTTCAAGTCAGATGGAAGCGCAGTCGAAGTAGATTCAAAGACAGGGGAAATAAATACAATTAAGGAAGGAACTGCAAACATCCTAATAAGATTCCAAGGAGATGAAAACCATCTTGATTCCAATGCAAGTGTATATGTAATTTCAAGTAATAAAATAAGGACCAAAATAACAGCAGAAAACCTAACAACAGATTATAAAAAGGATGACTACATCATAGCAAGATTAACCGACCTCACAGGAAAACCGATAGCCAATGCAAAGCTGATTGTTGAACTTAATGGCACAAATAACTATACAACTAATTCAAAGGGAGAGATAAAAGTCCCAACAAAAGGATTGGATTCAAATGAATACATAGCAAAGATCATCTATGAAGGAGATGAAAGCTACAGATTTTCAAATGCAAGTGTAAGACTAATAGTGAATAAGCTAAATACAGAAATAACTGCAAATAATATCACAACAATCTATAATATAACTAAAGAATTGGTGATTAGACTAAAAGACGTCAATGGAGACCCAGTAAGCGGGGTTGAACTAACTGTTGACCTGAACGGAATGAATAATTATACAACAGATGATAATGGACAAGCAATAGTGGAAATAAAAGGATTGATTCCTAACAATTACACAGCAAAGATCACATTTGAAGGCAATGGAAACTATAACAAGGCCAGCACAGAATCAGATATAGAAATATTAAAAATTCCAAGCATTTTAAATGGAACAGACATGACAGTAAACTATAAGGAAGATAAATATTTGACAGTTAGCCTAAAAGACAAAGATAATAAGCCTATCCATAATGCAAGTATCTCAGTTGAATTAGAGGGTATTAAAAATTACACTACTAATTCTGATGGGCAAATAAAAGTTCCAACAAGCAGTTTACCTGCAAAAAACCATACAGCAATGATTAGATTTGAAGGAAACGAAATTTACGAAAAATCAAATGCTACAGCGAAAATAACTGTAAATAAAATTTCCGGCAAATTGACTGCAAGCAATGTCACTGCAAGATATGGAGACAATCAGAACCTAGTTATTAGTTTAAAAGACAGCAAGAAAAATCCATTAAGTGGTTTTAAAGTGTCTGTTGACTTAAACGGCAAAAAGAACTACACTACAGATTCTTCAGGACAAATCAAAGTTTCAACTAAAGATCTAGTTCCAGACACTTATAAGGCAATCATAGTCTTTGCGGGAAATGAGAACTATACAGGATCAAATGCAAGTGCAAGTGTGAGAATAAATAGAATAAATACAACATTCAAATACACAAACATGAATACAATTGCTTTTGATTCAAATATAGAAGGACGTATTGGAGAATATTTCCGCTTCCAATTGTTGGATGAAGATGGAAAACCATTATCTGGCAAACAAGTCTTTATTGGATTTAATGGAGTCAAATACAATAGAACAACAAATGAAACAGGAGAGGCAAGGCTTCAAATCAACTTAAAATATGTCAACCATTATACCTTTGCAATAGCATTCTTAGGAGATGATTATTATAAGGGAAGCTTTAATGTTGCTTTAATCAATGTGACTGAACAGATTCCAGTCTTAAGCACAAGTGCTAAAACATATAAATCAAGTGCAAAGACCAAGACTTTGACTGCTACTCTTAAATCATCTAGAGGACATGTCCTTGCAGGCAAGAAGATTAGTTTTACACTTAATGGAAAGGTATACACTGCAAATACAAACAGTAAAGGTTTAGCAAGTGTAAAGGTCTCTTTAAGCAAAAAAGGAACTTATAGTTTTACAGTTCAGTTTGGAGGAGACAGTACTTATAAGAAGGTAACTAAAAGTTCAAAACTTACAATAAAATAAACAGAACTCTAAAACCCTCTATAAAAATAAGTGAAAGTTCAAAACTTACAATAAAATAAGTAGAACTGAAACTAAAAATAAAATAAGTAAAAATTAAAATTAAATAAATTTATAGGGGTTCTTATCCCTATAAATAAAAAAAAAGGTTAGATTAAAGCATAAACTATTAAGAATAGTTAAAAAAAGAAGCTAAACTTCAAAATACATTATAACAATTAAGAATGCTTAAAGACATCAAATACCTTAGATATCTTATTTATAGAAGGCATTGCAATATTTCTAATAAACTTAATCTGATAATTAAATCCAAACTTCTCGAATTCAGACTTTACACTATCTAAATGGCTTGGAATGTCTAATGACTGAGGACACAATCTTTTACACCTACCGCAATGATTGCAAAGACCTGCATTTGACTGCTTATTGGTTATTCCACCAACAACCATATAATAATTCACCATAGCACCGGGAATAGGTCCAAATGCTTTTTTATTAAACAAATATTTCTCATTATAAATATTAAAGCAATCTGGAATGTTTACTCCCTTAGGGCAAGGAAGACAATAGCCGCAGCCTGTGCAATTTATTTTCATCATTGAATTGAAGATTCCTTGAGCCTTCTCCAATACAGCCAATTCATCATCAGACAATGAATCCACTTCAACTCTCTCTGCAATATTCATATTTTCCTTTATCTGCTCTATAGAACCCATTCCAGAGAGTACGCAAGTGACTTCCTTTTGGTTTAAGACCCAACTTAAAGCCCAATCCACTGAAGACTTATTGGAATCGACACCTTTAAACAGCCCATCAACTTCCTTAGGCAATTCTCCAGCGAGTATTCCTCCTTTTAAAGGTTCCATAATGAATACAGCCACATCATTCTCATATGCATATCTGATTCCGCGAATTCCTGCCTGTGCATTCACATCCAGATAATTGTATTGAACAAGAACCATGTCCCAATCATAGTCGTCAATCAAGTCATTGAACTCATTAGGTGCGCCATGATAGGAGAATCCAATATTCTTGATCTTTCCCTCTGAACGTGCTTTTTCTAGAAACTCATAAACTCCCAATCCCTTAAGACGCTCTAATATGCTTAAATCGATTGTATGAAGATAATAATAATCAATGCAGTCTGTTTTAAGTCGCCTTAACTGTTCATTTAAAAAGGCATCAAAGTCCTCCCTTGACCTTACCATCCAAGAAGGTGATTTGGTGGACAATTTGACTTTATCCCTGTATTTTACTCCATCGGAATCAGTTAAAGACAATATATCTCCTAAAAAGGACTCGCTTTCTCCACCATGATAGGCATATGCAGTGTCTATATAATTTATTCCATTGTCAATTGCATAAAGGATAAATTCACGAGCCAAATCCTTATCAATTGAATTGTTTTTAGTTGGAAGTCGCATAGCTCCCAATCCAAGAGGAAATAATTCATCTCCATTCTTTTTAACTGTTCTTTTAAGCATAACAACACATACCTAATGTTTTTCTAATAGAATTCCGATAACTCAAAAGCATTATAAATAAAATTAATAATAATTAGGACAATTTAAATAATGATTTACCTAAATCAATCCATTAAATTCACTATCAATCTAAACTAATCATTCTTTCTTAATTTTAGAACAACTATCTCTGAATCAGTACCCCATCTAAAAGGATAATCCATAGAGCCTACACCAGTAGTAACATGCAAATACCTGTCCTTGCCACCAATATTAGCTTTAAAAAGACCTCTGTTATACCAAATAAGATCGCATATCCAAGTAAGTGGATGGAACTGGCCTCCATGAGTATGGCCAGACAATTGAATGTCAAATCCTAATTTAGAAAAGTCCTCCCAGTTTTTAGGAACATGGAAAATGATAATATTCACCTTATCTTCCTTAACGAAATCCCCTAATACACCTGTGCTGACTACTTCAAACTCTTCAAACTTGCGGGTCATTCCAAAGATGAATGTCATTCCAAATATATTAAGATTGCCGAATTCCATTCCCTCATCGTCTAGAACAATAATGCCTGCATTTCTGCATGCCCCAAAGACGTCCTCAATATCCAGATATGAGTCATGATTGCCTGGTGTAAAGACTATAGGCATATTCACATCCTTAAGAGGTAGAAAATCATCCTCTTCAATAGCAGAGGACCCATCAACAATGTCTCCACTGATAATTGCCAAGTCACAATAATCTGAAAGCTCCTTCAATTTATCAGAAAGATCCCTAATGATCTTATCATGCCTTGTTGAGCCGAAATGAACGTCAGAAAGGTGGGCAATGTTGATATCCTCATTAATATTATCCATTTGGATTGTCCTTTCATGAATAATGATCTTATGTGCATGGAAATAGGAATAGACTGTCAATAATGGAACAAGAAGAACTAGAATGACTATAATATAAAACGGCCAATCAATATAGACTCCTCCGATATAGATAATCAATATGACAAATAAGTAAAAGAGAGACATCCATATCCAAAATCCTGATATCGTATCAAGAAGCCTTGTAATAGGCCTTGACTTCTTTTCCTCAAAGAACATGGGAACCATATTCAATATACCGAATAAAATAGTGAGTAAAAGCAAATAAATGTCATCCAATCCTCCAAAGAGTAAAAAAAGATATTTCATCAGAAAGAATTCATATATCATTACTAATAAGGTGGATATAATTACTCTTTTTGTTCTAAAACTCATAAAAAACCTCATTAAAATATTATAATTATTATTCTTTAGAAAGTCCTTTATAAAAATTGCCCTAAATAAAATCGAAGTTAAGCGAATTAAGAATAAACTAAAATAATATCAGAAATTAGAAAAAGCATAAGAAAAAATATCATTGAAACAGCAAAATCCATAAAGAAAACAAAACTACAGAAATTACAAAATCCATAAAGAAAAAAAATAAAAAGATATCAATGAAAATTACAAAATCCATAAAGAAAACAAATTGCCGACAAAATATTTAAAAACTATTAAAAAAATAATTTATATATAGCTTGACATTATTTAATAAATTAAAATATAATCAATTAATATTAAAATTAAATTATTCAAATCAAGCATTATAATTCTTATTTATGATTGGAGGAAAATAAATGAACGAAATATTATTAATGCTCCCAGGTCCAACAACTGCAGACCCAAGAGTATTACAAGCAATGAGCAAAGCTGTTGTAAACCACAGAGGAGACGAATTTGGAGAAATCTATACAGAAACAACCAAATTAATGTCTAAAACTTTCCAAACTAAAAATGATTCTTATATCCTAACAGGTTCTGGAACTTCTGCAATGGAAGCAGCAGTCTCAAACCTTGTCAACAGAGGAGATAAAATATTAAATGTAGTAGGCGGAAAATTCGGTGAAAGATTTGCAGACATCTCCAAGATGCATGGAATCGAATCCGTACAGTTAGATGTTGAATGGGGAACCGCTGTAACTCCAGACCTTGTTGAAGAAGCCTTAGAAAAAGACGAAGACATTAAAGCAATCACCATGGTACACAATGAAACCTCAACCGGTGTTGCCGCACCTATCAAAGAAGTGGGAGAAGTAATGAAAAACCACGATGCATTATTCATTGTAGACACAGTATCCTCTTTAGGAGGAGACTATGTGGATGTGGACAAATACCACATTGACGCATGTGTAACCGGTTCTCAAAAATGTCTCGCCGCACCTCCAGGCCTTGCAGCAATCACATTCAATGACGACGCATGGGCAGCATGTGAAAAGGTAGAAGACAACAATTACTACTTGAACATGCCTAAATACAGAGCAAACGGTAATAAGGACCCTGCTCAAACCCCTTATACTCCATCTGTATCATTGATCTATGCATTAAAGGCTGCTCTTGAAGTTCTCCATGAGGAAGGTCTTGAAAACAGAATAGAAAGACACCACACAGCAGCAGCTGCATCAAGAGATGCTGTTAAAGCTTTAGGTCTTGAATTATTCCCTGATGAAGCTGTATCCTCTGCAACTGTAACTGCAGTAAAAATGCCAGAAGGAGCAAATGACGACCAAATCAGAGGAACCATGCTCAACAAATATAAAGTCCAATTAGCAGGGGGACAAGACCACCTTAAAGGAAACATATTCAGAATTGGACATATGGGTGTAATCAACTATCAAGAATTAGCTATCACTTTCACTGCATTAGGATTAACCTTAAAAGGATTAGGATTAGTTGAAGATGCAGGTGCCGGTGTGGCTGCTCTTGCGAACCATTACATCAAATTCAAACTTTTAGAAAAAGTTTGATCAAAATTTTTATTCAAGTTGGGAGTAATTACTCTTAACTTCCATTTATTCTCTTTTTTTCTCTTTTTACAAACAAACTCTTAATTTTACTTATTTTACAAAATCAATAATTTTAACTTAATTTTAATCGCCGAATAAATTTAATCTTTTATTTAACTATCCAAGCAATAAAGATTTAGCATATATAACTATTAAAAAGCCATATCGAAATAAATATAATTTATTAAAACTAATAATAAATCAAGTATTTTATAATTTTAAAAGATTAAAATATATAAATAAAAAATAAGGAGATAAAAGAATGATTGATGAAGAACCAATTAAAACAACTGTAGAAGAATTAAGAAAGCTTATTCACATTAGCAACTATATTGGAGACGCAATAGAAACTGAAGACAAATTATTAATCCCTGTATCCAAAGCTGCAGTAGGATTCGGAATAGGAGAGCAAAAGGCTGATAATTCACTTGCCGGAACCGGTGCAGGTGTAAGCGTTGAACCTATAACCATGGTTGTCGTATCAAAAGGAAACAGTGGAGTTGATGAAATAAGGACAATCAACCTATCAAAAGGAAACCAAACCAACAAGACATTAAACGAAATCGGATTAATCCTAACTGATGTCTTAAAAGAGTTCCTCCCATCAAAAGGCAATGACGACTACATAGATGTTGATGACGTAAGTGAAGTTGATATCCAAGACGCAGACATAAAAGAAAAGGTCGAAGATGCTGTTGAAGAATCAGACCTAAAAGAAAAGGTTGAAGAAGAAGTAGAAGAAGCAGAAGAATCATTAGGCATTGAAATAGATGACTAATAAGTCTATTTTGCTGTTTAAACTGAATCAACTTGAAAAATTAAGAAATTTAAATCCTAAAATAACTTAAAAAACCAATTTAAAGCTTTGATTTATAAATAAAAATTAAAAGTTAAAAAGAATCAAAATATGAAAAGGCGATAGAAATGATCTTAAATCTTATTTTAATTATACTAATCGCCTTAATTATCATATTTTCAATAATCCTATACAATGGTTTAAGAATAATTCTAACTGTTGAAAAGGAAAAAGCAGAAGCCAGATACAAATTAAAGATAACTCTGCTTAAAATCCCTATTTTTACAAAAGATAGCTCTGAAGACAAGGCTACAGAATCCGAAGAGGAAAAAGAAGAAGATGGAGAGGAAGAAGAGTCCAAAGACAAAAAAGGCCTGATGGAAAAATACAATGAAATTAAACCTATCCTAAAAGAGCTAATTAAATCAAAGAAAGAATTAAAGAAATATCTAAAGGACATTCTAAAATCAATTGATATAAAGAAACTCGAAGGACACTTGATACTAGGCCTAAGCGACTCTTTCACCACAGTCAAGATAGCAAGTTGGATATGGTCAATAGGAGCTATAGTAAATAGTAAAAAGCCAGTTTCATTAACTGTAGATCCTAGATTTACAGAGATAATCACTGATTTTGAAGGACAATTGGAATTAAAGATAAATCTACTGAAAATAATATTTTATAGCTTAATTTTAGTAAGCAAAAAGGACATTAGAGAATTGATTAAAGTAATTTATGCTTATAAAAAAGCCAAAGATAAAGAAAATGAAGAAAAAGAAAACTCCAATGAAGAATTATATAAAAAAGAAAAAGACACTGAAATTAAAGAAAACTCCAAAGAAGAATTATATAAAAAAGAAAAAGACACTGAAATTAAAGAAAACTCCAAAGAAGAATTAGATAAAAAAGAAAAAGACACTGAAATTAAAGAAAACTCCAAAGAAGAATTAGATAAAAAAGAAGAAAAAGAAACTTAAACCAAAATCTAAATTTAAAGAAGAACCAGATAAAGAATAAGCAAACAAATAAAGTGATACCATGGATGGACTAGAAATAATAAATAGCTTCAATAAAGAAACAATTTACGAATTTAGCGAAGCTTTTACCATATTTGAAGATGAAATATATTTCATATTCAAAGTAGATATCATTTCAATCAATGCAAACCCATCCAAAACTAAAGATAAAAATAAAAATAAAAATAAAGAGAACAAAGATAATAAAAAAGCTCAAAGAATAATATCCCATTTAGAAATAGAGCCAATAGCTTATCTATTAAAAAAAGCTGAAAATGAAGATTATCAAATAGAAGCGATTGATGAAAAATACACTGAATTTATTGGAAAAAATAAAGATAAACTCTTAAAAGAGTTTTTAAACCAATAAAAAAAATTAGTTAAACTAACTTTTAAAGCAATACACTATTTTTTAGGCATAGGAATATTCTCTTCACAAACACATACATCAGCTAAAAATGCCTTATTTGAATCCAAAGACATCTCAATAGCCAATTGAAGGTCTTCCTTAGATTCCACCTTCATAGAATCAACACCATATGCATCAGCCAATTTAGCAAAGTCTGGATTAATAAGGTCAACCTGATACTTATCAAAGTCATAAACAGTCTCTTCCCATTGTCTTATTATTCCTAACTGAGAGTTATTGATTATAAAAATATCAATATTCAAATCATATTCCCTAATTGTAGCCAATTCCTGAATTACCATTTGAATATCTCCATCACCACAGATGACAAGCACCCTTTCATCAATTCCTCTCTTCTTTAAGGCAAATGCAACACCAATGGACCCTGGAAGGCTATATCCCATAGGACCAAAGCCACCTGAAAACAAAAGCTTGCCGAATGAATCGCTTTTTGCAAGCAAAGTAGTCCATGTCGTATGGGTTCCTGCATCTGATAGGAAATATGCTCCTTTAAAAGCATCTATAATCCTATTAATCGCATAAGGAGGCCTTAATGGATTAAAGTTTTCTTCCACTTCTTCAATTCCACCAACAATCAATTCCTCATAATTGGAGTAGATCTCATCTATCCATCCATCATCATAATCAAATGTTCCATTATCTTGATCTAATTCATCCAAAAGACAGTCCAAGAACTCATTAACATCCATGCAAATATTAATTTTTCCCTTTAAGCAATTCTCATCAATATTAACATGTATCATCTTTTCCTTGGCAATGTCAAAGTCGGAAGCACCGATTGTACGTTCAGAGAGTTTGGCACCTAGAACCAAAATGCAATCTGAATTCTCATAAGCATAATTTGACAATGAGTTTCCCCTAAGACCTACTATCCCAAGGTTCAATCTGTCATGGTCACTGACTATTCCCTTTGAGTGATATGTGGTAACAACTGGAAGCATAGTTTTACTTAAAAAGTCGCTTAATTTAAAAGTAGCTTTTGACCAAACTATACCATTTCCTAGTATGACTAATGGTTTTGACGAATCCTTTAATTTTTTAATAGCTGATTGAATAGTTATATCTACATCAGCGGATAACTTTTGTGAAAAGTCATATAAATTATCTAAAGAATCATCAAAAAGATCAAAGTTTTCAATTATATCAGAATCATTAAGATTCAAAGAAGGAATATTAGATAGACCAATATCTCTTAAATCAATAGAATCAAAATCAATCTCTTCTAAAAGTACATCTCTAGAGAGATTGATATGAACAGGACCTTTTGGAAACTTATGAAGAAGAATCAATGCTTCAATCATATTGTAAACAGCGGATTTCCCATCATAAGGATGGAAGCTTTTAATTGATATATTCTCAAAGACAGAGTTTATAGGAAATGACTGAAAAATGTCAGAGTCCTTTTTATCATAGTCATTGTCTCCGGTTATCACAAGCATTGGAACAGAATCCTTGAATGCTGTGGAGGCTCCCATGACCAGATTCATGGCACCGGGACCTGCAGTTGATATGCAAATGCCGTATTCACCAGAAACCCTCGCATATGCATCTGCAGCATGGGCTGCAGCTTGTTCATGCCTTGTTAGGATATGGCTGATTGAAGAGTCCTTCAATGCCTTATAAAATGGAAGTATCTGTTCACCTGGATGGCCAAAGATAAATTCATTTCCATCCCTTTCAAGCAAATTGACTAAAATCTCTGCAGTGTTCATAAGTTCATCAATCCAGTAATAAAATAAGTTGTTTTTTTAAAAATAATTCATGAGAGTTAAAATACAAATAAAAACACAATTAAAAATACAATTAAAAATACAATTAAAAATAAAATAATAGATGATTGCTAATCATCTAAATTAAAAACTAATCTTAAGTTGACTAAATATAGAAGTTATCTTTTAACTAAAATAAAGCCAAAATTAAGCATAGCTTGAGTCCAAACTATCAATATCAGTTTCATTTACCACAATTCTAGCCTCTAAGCTAGAATATACATTAGTGAAAATTGTTAAGTCCTTAGCGGAAAGCAAAATATAATTATGTGACATTCTATCTTCAACATACATTGTGTAAGTTCCGGCATTATTGTTTTTATAATAAGTGAGATTGCCTGCACTTCCCTTTTCCGTACCTAAAACTTCCTTTTTAAGATTGTCCATTCTCAGATGCCCTTGAGACGAAGATTCCGGAGCCACATCATAAAAACTTGTAATGTTAAGATCGTTTTCATAATCGGAATAGTAGTGAATGTTTAAGTTGTCTGTATATGAAGATACCTTATCGGTTACCGGGACCTTTGCAACGCAGGTGTCAGTGAGATTGACCTCATGATAGCTTATATGCCTGGCAGGTTCAAAGATTAGATATGAGCCTACACAGAGAAGGCAAAATAGGGCAACCAATAAAACTGTCATTTTTTTATCCATATAATCACCTATTTTGATAATTATAGGTATGTTTTTATCTTTTATAAATTTTATATTTTGAAAATATGGATAAATATGTAAATTAATTGAAAAATCATGAACAAATAATGATAAAAAATGAAAATGATAGAAAATAATAGGAATAGAAATAGTTAAATAGGTAAAGAAATGGACTAAAAAAAGATAAGAGATAAAAAAATAAAGTATTAGATGATTTTTAATCATCTAAATTAAAAACAGAATCTGATCCTTTCTTTTCATAATCATAATAGGGTTTAGAATCCCTAGGTGTAGATTGGTCAGATTTGGAAGATGCCTTTTTCTTTTTGGATTTTGGTTTCGGTTCCACATAATCGTCTAGAAGAGCTTCATAGCCTTCCTCTCCAAATACACCATCATCAAAGAAATCATCTGAGAACTCTTCATATTCTATTTCTTCTTCTTTAGGTTTAGGTTCTTCTTTAGGTTCTGATGCTTTTTTGGATTTAGAGCCAGATTCCTTTTTAGATTTTGAACTTGATTTCTTTTTAGAAGCAGAAGTCTTTTTAGAAGCAGGTTTCTTATTAGGCTGGCTACTTAAATCATCTAAACTTTCAATTCCATCAAGATCCTCAGCACTAATGAATTTAGGTTTTTTATTTCCACCTTTAGCCTTAGATTTTGATTTGGAATTTGTTTTAGATTTTGGTTTAGACTTTGTTTTAGGTTTAGATTTAGGTTCTTCTTCCCTTATAGGAGTTATATAATCAAAATCATCGAAGACATCTTCAAAGGAGGAATCATCATCTTCATAATTATCATTAGAATTATAGCCATAATTATCATCCAAATAATCATTCTCTCCTTGGTCTTTATTAAATAAATTAATCTTTTCAAATAATGACTTAGATTCTGATTTAGATTTGGATTTAGATTTGGATTTAGATTTGGATTTAGATTTGGACTTAGATTTAGACCTATAATCATCCATACTATTATCAAAATCATCAGAGCCTTGGCTATAACCATCATCTAAACTATTATAAGTTTCATAATCATCATAATCATCATCGCTTGGAGGATCAAACTCTTTCGCAGACAAATCAACATTATTTAAAACATTCTTACCATTTTTAGACTTTTTAAACTTGTCCCAACTGAATCTGGATTTAAGGCTGGAATTTTCCTCTTCATCATCTGTGATTGCCACTACACCATCATAGCCCTCATAGTCATCTATTGTCTTTTCAACATAGGTCTTCTCTTCATAGCCTTCAGTGCCATTATCAACATCATTATCCTTAGATGTGAATCTTGATGTGAATCTGGACTTTAAGTCTGGCTTTGAATTTGATTTGGCCTCTTCATCATCCCCACTGTCCCTAAAGTAATTATATCCTCCTGTAATTGAGCCAAGAGAATATTCTCCATTAAATGGAGCTACAGTTAGAGCTAGAGGCACAATAACAATGATTGAAGCTAAAATGGACTGAACAAGAAGGCTTTGCCTGTCTCCAGTTATAATCAAATTATAAACTCCCAATATCCAGATTACAATAAGAAGAATCGGAATTGCAAACTTGATTAGATAGACCCAATATTTTCCGAGCTTTATTCTAGAATTATTGTTTAAAACATTTCTTATATCATCAAGGTCAAAAAGCCATCCGAATACTAATATCTCTACCAAAACAACTAGAATTATTGCAAATTGGGTTATGAAGCCGTCAACTATCCTAAGGAAATACTCTCCCATTCCTGTTGCAAATATGAAAGATGCAAAGAGTCCTGCCAAGACCAATGTCTTTATTGCCCTATCCTTAGTCCAAATGAACTTTTCGCATATTGCATTTGCCAAAGGCTCTATAAGAGCAAATAATGCACCTAATCCCCCTATAAATATAACCATAAAGAACAATGGACCTATTATTGTTGCCCATGAGCCCATCACATTGAATACATTAGGGAAAACCACAAATATCAATGAGAAGCTGTCGCTTACAAGGCTTGTAATAGGCATGTTCTTTCCCAATGCCATATGTCCAAGCAATGCAAATATGAGAACAGACATCAGAATTTCGAATATTAGGCTGATTAGAACAATAACCCATGCGCTGTCTATAAGCTTGCTGTCCTCTGGAAGATAGGAGGAATATGTGCTTGCGATTCCATATGCAAGGCCATAGGAAAATATAAGCTGTCCGAATGCAGTGAGCCAAATGTTATAGTCCAAGAGATATTCCCAATTTGGATTGAACAAGGCCATAAGGCCAGTTCTGGATCCTGGCAATTGAAGGGCAAAGACTGAAAGGATGATGACGAGAACAAATGTCAATGCCAGGGAAAATTTTGTCACTAATGATATTCCCCTATTTATTTCCCTTCGAGATATGAAATATATCAAGGCCCAGATTAATATGAGGCCGATTCCAATAGGAACTACAAGGTAAGTTAAGCCATATGGATTAGAGGTGCTATGAAGTAGGGTGGTTGTAAAGAAAACACTAGGATTATTGCCCCATCCTTTAAATAAACTTAGGACTATGTAGATAAGGTCCCAGGACATTATGCAAGTATAGCAGATTAGGACTATGAATATTAGGAAAAGGATAAACCATGCCACTATTTCAAATTCAGACTTGATATTGTAAAATATCCTTGGCAGGCTTGCCTTGTATTTGAATCCCACTCCAAACTCAAGGACAAGAAGGGGGATGACCATGATAACGATGGCTAATATGTATGGGATTAGGAAGCTGCCCCCTCCGTTTTCATAAATAAGATAGGAAAATCTCCAAATCCCTGCCAATGCTATGATGGATCCTACCATGACAAGTATGAAGCTTGTTGAACTGTTCCATTGATTGTTATTAGTTTCATCATCCATTTGATTGCCTTCTAAAAGAATTAGGTAAATTGGTTTTGACAATTTAAAATTAAATTTAAAATTAAATAATCATTTTTTTATTAATTAATTTAATTAATATTTACTATTACTATATATTACAACTTACTTATTTAAAAAACTTGTGAAAATTTTATTAAAAATTGAAATTGAATCTCAAGAGAAATGATTAAGCAAAATAGAAAAAGTGAAAAAATAGGCCAAAAAGAAAAAAGTCCAACTAATTGATAAGGGCAATGAAAAAAGAATTAAAAAAAGGATAAAAGAGTTAAAAAAAGGATAAAAGAATTAAAAAAAGGATAAAAGAATTAAAAAAAGGATAAAAGAATTAAAAAAAGGATAAAAGAATTAAAAAAAGGATAAAAGAATTAAAAAAAGGATAAAAGAATTAAAAAAAGGATAAAAGAGTTAAAAAAAGGATAAAAGAAAACGTTTTAAAAAAAAGAATTAAAAAAGTAAAAGACCATTAGTCTTCTACCTTATTATAAAATTCTGGGTTTTTTGCAGGGAGGTATGTGAATATAAAGGGAACCACTATTACAATTACAGTTAAAGTCAATATTACTGCACTGCTAATAGGATTATCTGCTGCAATAATGTCAGAAACTCCTTGAATCCATAATCAGCATATGCAGATTGGGAGTATGAATTTAATTACATTTTTCCAGACTTTTCCTACCTTTATATTTGAATTATTGTTTAATGTCTCTATGAGATTGTCAAAATTATAGATCCAACCGAATATGATGCATTCAAGAAGAACTGCAAATAAGAGTGCGATATTGTTTAGGAATGCATCGAATATTCCTAAAATCATGCTTCCAGCACTTGTTGTAAATATTACAGATACTATAAATCCTATAATGCAGACTATTGTTGCTGATTTTCTTCTAGAGAAGTTGAACTTTTCAGAGATTGAATAGCAGACCACCTCAAGCAATGCCATTACAGAGGTTACACCAGCAAAGAGAATGCATAGGAAGAAGAGCGGACCGATGATTGTAGCCCAAGGACCCATTATATTGAATACCTTAGGGAAAACAACAAATGCCAAGCCTGTTCCTTCAGTAACCAGTTGGTCAAATGGAATGCCTGTGTTTAAGGTCATAAAACCAAGTATTGAGAATATTCCGATTGAATTGAAGATTTCAAATCCAGAATTTGAAAATGCAACGATTAAAGCATTGTCTGTTAATTTAGAGCCTTCAGGAAGGTAGCTTGCATATGTAAGTGCAATGGACATTCCTAAGCTAAGGGAGAATACGATCTGTCCAAAGGCAGCAAGCCAAACATTCAAGTCAGTTAGGGCACTCCAATCAGGAGTAAAAATTTGGGTATAGCCTATTGAAGCTCCAGGCAAGGTCAGTGAGAACAAAACGATTGTAACAACAATAATCAAAAGCAAAGGAAGCAGTAACTTACTTACCTTACCTATGCCGTCATTTAAGTCCTTTTGAATAATGTACCATGCAACAGCCCATAATGCAAGTACGGATATAAATACCATAGGAACAATATGGAGAAGCCCTTCAATGGAATCTGTTGATTGAAGGACAATGCTTGAGAAGAAAAGGTCTGGATTTGAGCCCCATGCCTTTGTAAAGCTTAAGACCACATATATCAAGTCCCATCCCACTACACATATGTAATATGTTGTTATGAGAAAGACGATTAGGGCGATAAACCAGGCTACAGGCTCCAATTTGCTTTTGACAGAATATAGAACCTTGATTAGGGAGGACTTGAATCTGTATCCTACAGCATATTCCACAAGTACAAATGATATTCCTAAAAGGAATAGGGATACGATATAAGGAATCATGAATGATCCTCCACCGTGGGAGTATAGAACATTTGGAAAACGCCAAATATTTCCTAAACCAACTGCAGAACCAATCATTGCCAAAATAAATGCAATGTTACTATCCCATTCAGACTGATTACTGTTTGCCATAAAAATCACTACTAAATAATCTTAAAACACTGAAAAAATATATTAAAATAATTATCCAAACTTAAAACGCTTAATAAATATACTTAAATAATTTTCTAAACTTAAAACATTTGATAAATATACTTTAAATTTTATGATTTAAAAATTTTATTTTAATTAATTAATGAAATTCAAATTAGAATTAAAATAATTTAATTAATTAATCAAAATAGTTAAATAATAGCCAATAACTCTTTTTAATAGAAATATCTGAAAAATAGCTT
The DNA here is from genome assembly GCF_000024185.1 of Methanobrevibacter ruminantium M1. Taxonomy (NCBI): domain Archaea; kingdom Methanobacteriati; phylum Methanobacteriota; class Methanobacteria; order Methanobacteriales; family Methanobacteriaceae; genus Methanobrevibacter; species Methanobrevibacter ruminantium. Next base: position 575,480 of record NC_013790.1, on the reverse strand, counting down.
TTAAATGAAATAAATAATTAAAAAACTTAAATAAATAATAAAAATAATGATTTTATAAAAAAATAAAAAGAGAAACTTAAATAATAATTTAAGTTTCCTAAATCCTTTCACCTTATTTAAAGACTTTTCGATTAAATCATGAATTAAGCAGCCTCTTCGGCTTCTTCTTCATCGAGGTCCATCGAAAGGTCTACCTTTTTCACCCAATCACCTTCTTAATCCCAATGAAACATCCACTACAATAGCTACAGGGATTGAAATATACCATGGGATACCGAATCCTGCTGGGATATATCCGAATATGATTGATATTGATGCAACGAATATTGCATAGTATATCTGTGTCCGGACGTGGTCAATATGGTCACAGCTTGTTCCCATAGAGGATAGAATGGTTGTATCTGAAATAGGTGAACAGTGGTCACCGAAGATAGCACCAGTCAATACACCACTTGTACAGACGATAACAAATCCCATATCAGGGTTTACAGCCCAAGCGAGAGGGATTGTAAGTGGCATAAGGATACTCATTGTACCATAGGAAGTACCTGTTGCAAAGGAAATCAATGCGCCTAGGATAAAGATCAAGGTTGGCAAGATGAATACAGGGATTGTGTCCTTCAATATTCCAACCAAGTAATCAGCAGTTCCTATGTCTCCGATTACTCCACCTAAGGACCAAGCGAGAAGCAAGATTACACCAGTGATAACAATTGTCTTCATACCGCCAATCCATTCGCTAATTGCCTCTTCGATAGTCAGGATCTTTTGGAGAACTGCCATAACGATAGCTACAATGGAAGCAAGCAATGCAGCTTGGAAGAGGGCTACAGATGCATCTGAAGCAGATAATGCCTCAAAGATACCGTTGAAGGATAATGGAGAAGTTTTCATTAAATGAATGAGCGCTTGGTCTTCACCGCCTAAGATGGTAGTGTAACCACTCCAGTAGAATGCTATAAGAGCGCCGATAATTAAGACTGCAATAGGAATGATAGCATTCCATACGGATAATTTAATGCCTTCGACAGGTTTTACATCATCAAAGCTGGTTGCTTCAAGAGATTTAACAGGTTCATCAGCTTTTCTTGCACGAGCCCTTTTCTCTGCCTCTTTCATTGGACCGAACTCATACAGGGTAACTGCAGAGATAACAATGAAAATCAAGATTAAAATGTTATAGAACCTGAATGGAATGGTCTGAAGGAATATTCCGAATCCGCTTACATTCATGCCGATTGATTCGAAACCTTGAGTAATCAAACTGATTTCAAGACCGATCCAAGTGGAAATAATAGCAATACCTGCAACTGGAGCTGCAGTTGCGTCTACTACAAATGCTAATTTTTCCCTTGAAACCTTAAGCTTGTCCATAACAGGTCTCATGATAGGACCTACAATCAAGGAGTTAGCATAGTCATCAAAGAATACACATAATCCTAAAAATTCAGTAATAAGTTGAGCTTTTCTAGGAGTGTCAGCACGTTTAGCCAAAGCATCAGCTAACGCTTTTGCTCCTCCCATTTTTGTAATTAATTGGATTACACCACCAATGAGCAGACATTGGAGGACAATACCAGCGTTCCATGGATCAGCCATACATGAGATGATTTGACCACCCATAGCTAAAAATGCATTAACTGCAGAGCTGATGATGTTTAAATCACTTACTGAAACCATGAATTCACCAACGAAAACTCCAACGAATAGTGATAGAATAGTTTCTTTAGTAATAAATGCTAAAGCAATCGCTATAAGAGGAGGAAGCAGTGTCAAAATTCCGAAACGAGCAGAATTATCCACTCCTGTTGGTGCACTAGTAATAAACAATGATAAAACAAAAAGGAAAATTATAGAAATAGCTACAATCAATCCGGTTTTAACGTTACTGTCTAAATTCATAATCACACCATAAAAAATTGAAAAATAAAAGAACGAATTTTATTATTTAAAAGTAATTAAGAATAAATATCGTTCAAGAATATGGATTAATAATTTGTTAATTAATTTTTGAATTAATTAATTATTATTACACTATTATATTATTAAAAATTACTATATAAATTTAACTTTATAAAGCAATAAATTTAGATTTATAAATCTAAAATGGAATAAGGGCATTATTGAATTAGTTAAAATAAATTATTTTAGGATTAATAAAATGAAACTAGAATTTAAGGACATTTATGTGAAGGGCTATGGATTGAACTAAAGATTGATTTGAAAATGGATAAAATAGCATTTTTTATAGTTTAAAAAATATTTTGAAATTAGAAAAAGTAATAAGTTTTAAAAAAATAGGTACTAAAATTAAAAAAAATAAGTTTTTAAAAAATAGAGAAAAGTTAGCCTTTAAGGCTAACAAATAATAAATTTAAGAGAATATTTGCTCTAGCATCCAATCAGGATCATATTCCTTAATATCATCATAGGATTGACCCATTCCCAAGAAGAGAATTGGCTTTTGAATGATATAACCAACTGACAGTGCTGCTCCTCCTTTAGAGTCCGCATCTGCCTTGGTAAGGATTACTCCATCGATGTCAATGGCTTCATTGAATTTTCTTGCCTGTTCGGTTGCGTCATTTCCGGTTAAAGCATCTCCTACAAATACAACAAGGTCCGGCTTGGAGACCCTTCTAATCTTCTTCATTTCATCCATAAGATTGGTATTTGTTTGCATTCTTCCGGCAGTGTCAATCAATACAAGCTCTTTGCCTTTGGCCTTTGCATGCTGAACTGCATCGAAAGCGACAGCTGCTGGGTCTGAACCTTTCTCATGCTTGATTAATTTGACACCCAACTTATCTGCATGATAGGCAACCTGCTCAATAGCCCCTGCTCTGAATGTGTCTGATGCTGCAATAACTGGAGTGTAACCTTTTTTAATGTAAAAGTTAGCTAATTTGCCTATTGTAGTTGTTTTTCCTGTACCATTAATACCGACAAGCATGACGACAAGAGGCTCTCCTTGAGCGACCTTCTCTTCAAGAAGCTCGGTCATGGACTTTCCTTCAATGTTTATAATGTTGTAAACTGCCTTTTTAAGGGCTTCATAGGTATATTCCTCTATGTCACTGCTTCTTTTAATTTTTTGACCGACAAGGTCGTTTTTGACTGAATCTACAACGACACTGGATACGTCCATTGCAACGTCTGATTCCAATAGGCCCAATTCAAGTTCGAATAGAATGTCTTCAACATCATCTTCAGAGATAGTCTTTTCACGGATGAATGATAGGAATCCACCTTTGCCTTTAGCCTCTTCTGCATCGAATTCCTCTTCTGAATCCTTCTCTTTGTCTTTTTTACCACGTCTAAATAGGGAACGTTTCTTTTTAGGCTTTTCTTCTTCATCCTCTTCGGAAGTTTCTTCTTTTGCTTCTTCAGTTTCTTCTGCTTCCTCTTCAACAGCTTCTTCAACTGGTTCAGCTTCAGATTCTTCTGCTTCCTCTTCAACAGTTTCTTCAACTGGTTCAGCTTCAGATTCTTCTATCTCTTCCTCTGGAACTTCCTCTTCAGACTCCTCTTCTGATGTTTCTTCTTCTGGAACTTCCTCATCTGATGCTTCTTTGACTTCTTCTTCTGGAACTTCCTCTTCTTTAGAATCTTCAATTTCTTCTTCATCCTCTTTTTTATCTTCTTTCTTACCACGTTTTAAGAATGAGAAGAAACCGGATTTTTCTTTTTTATCTTTTGAATCCTTTTCTTCAGAATCCTTTTTTTCTTCATCAGAATCTTTTACTTCTTCATCAGAATCTTCATCTGCAGAAACATCTTCGACTTCTTCTATAGCCTCATCAACTGTTTCTTCTACAGATTCCTCTTTAGATTCCTCTTTAGATTCCTCTTTAGATTCCTCTTTAGGCTCTTCCTTAGATTTATCTTCTTTATCAATATCATCGAAGTCCCAATCGTCATCTTCATCTTCTTCATCAATATATTCGATGAGATCTTCGTCGATGTCATCAAATTCATCTTTAGACTCTTCGATTAATTCAATGTTATCTTCATCTTTAGCTTCTTCTTCTACCTTATTTCTTAATTTGCTACTTGCATCAGCAAATTTTTTCTTTAATGAACTAAACAAGTTTATCCCTGCCAATAAGTATTAATTTAAAAAAATTTAAAACAAAATCGATTATTTTGTTTATTTAAAATGTTTTATAATTGTTTTATTTTGAATATTATATTAACAAATTGTTAGATATAATTTAAAGTTTTAACTATTAATAGTTTTATATTTAAAAATTTATAAACTTTTCATTGTTTTGCTTAAATAAAAATAATGAAATTGATAAAAGCGATTAAAATTAAAAAACTTTTAGAATAGGAAAATAAGAGTTTTGTGTAAAAAACGTGCATAATTATTAAAATACAAAAATAAGAAAAATAAATAAAAATTAGTTAAAATAAAAATTAAAAAAATGTTAAAATATAAAAAAATATTAAAAATAGAAAAATTAAGAAAAATATAAAAAAATAGATAAAGTTAATTAAATAAAAGAAATGGAACTAATAAAGAGGCTGTCCCATTTGCGCTTGAGCTTTAGCCATCAACTGTTCAGCTTGCGGAGATAGCTGAGCTACAATGTCAGTTATTTGTTGAAGATCTGCAAATAACTTATCTAAAGTCTCTTCAAGCTCTTTTTTCTGTGCAGCAGTGGTTTCCTTAGCTTCTGCAAAAGTCTTGGAAACAGCAACACCTGAACCGAGGCTCATAATAACTTTATCTTCATTTTTAATCTCTGCATTAATGAAGGAGCCAGCACCAAGAGGAACTAAAGTTTCTATGGTGTCTTTACCACTAATGTCATCTAATGTAGATTCTAAGATTTTAATTTCAGCAAGTGAAGCTTGAACAGCATCGATTTGAGTCTTATATAACTCAGATTGTTGCTTGTAAACTTCAAGTTGACTTAAAATTTGTTGTAATTTTTGCTGGTCTTCCATTTTAACACCTTAAGATTATTTCATCCGTAATGATAGTTAAAAAATTTAATAAAAAATCAAATAAATGAAAAATTTAAAGAATCGCTTGTACGATAGGATCTTCCACTTCGTCATCGCTGATTTCTTCAATTGAATCAATTTTGATTTGATTTCTTTTTATTCTATGTTTACTTCCGAAGATAGAATAAAGCTTTTCATAAATGTCTTCTTCTTTAATAGCTCTTAACTCTTTAGTGAAAACTTGTGTTTCACTACCCATTACGAAGCTACCTTTAACTCTATAATTTTTAGTTATCATAATAAAACCTTCTTATAATACTATAATTAATCATCATACTAAATTAATTGACTTAATTGAATCATTGAATTTAGATAATAATCAATTGATTAAAATCTTTTAAATCAATTAATACATCATATCTGTAAATAAATACTTTAAAAAAGAATCTTAACTATTTAGAAATTACCAAAGTCTAAAAAGCCTAAAGATTCTTCAATTCTAGCCATCTCAGGACCTGTAGTACTTTCCCCAACCATTACACCTTGGGAATTGGCTATACCACAAGCACCTACAAGAGGCATTCCTTTGCATACAGTTCCAATGTTTGCTTCAACCTTAAAGAAGTCTTCAATGAAATCAATCTCTTCAGAGATTGTATCCCTATGCAATAAAGCTCCTTTATTGGTAACTATGCTTGCAGAACCTACAATCTTAGTGTCTGCAAATGGATAAATCTTTACTGGAACCTTTAAAGTATCTTCAATAACCTTGATTGTTTCTTCCCCAATATTAGGACCTGCAAGGGCACCATAATCATTTACAGCAATTATGTTTCCAATGGCAGTGTATTTGCCTGGAAGCTTTGCAACATTTATGCCTGCAGATTCCAATAGTTCAATTTCTCTGTCATATGTAAAGGGAGAAACTAAAAATCCATTAGAATTTCCTGTTGCTAAAACACCGTTTAGGTTAGAGCCTGCAATGGAAGTCTTAATGATGTCGACTTCTAAGGTCTCTTTAATAACAGATTCCATTTCAACAGGAACATTAAAAGGAACAATAGCTATTTCATCATTAACAGATATGTAAACACCTAAATTAGGGTTTCCGGTTAAATTAATTCTTTTCAGCATATTAATTCCTTCTTAAAGTTATTTAAATTGCTTTTAAAAGTTTATTTAAAATTACTTATTAAAACTTAAAAATTATTATAAGTTGTTTAAATCACTTAAAAATTACTTATTAAAACTTAAAAATTATTATAAGTTGTTTAAATCACTTAAAAAAGTTTTAAATTATTGCTTCTTAAAGTTAGTTTGAAAGATGATTAAATATAGCATAAGCAAATTTAGTTTTCTGCTAAAGTTGCTCTGACAATACCTTCTTCATCTTTTACTGCAATTACCTTTACTTTGGAAGGGATTTTTTGAATTCCTCTTTCCCAAATAAATTCATTTATAGAAGCGTCAATTTTTACTTCTTCAGCTTTCATATGTTTCATTAAAAAGTTTTGAACTTCTCTAATAGCTCTAGGAGCTCTTATAGTTCTTTTGACATTTTTAACTTTTCTAAGTGGAATAACATAAGTTCTTTCTAATTCTTCTGCCATACTAAACACTCCTATACTTTAAGATCATTTCTTCTCCAATGTCTAGGCTTAGGTCTGTATCTTAATTTACGTTGAGTCTTACCATAAGCCCAAATTGGGATTCTTCTGTTTTGTTTATTAGCTTTAGCCATTCTTAATTTCTTAGCTAATGGTTTGTTTCTACTCATTTTTTCACCGCGAATTATATAATAAATCTTAATTTTGAATAAATAACTTAAATCTTTTAGAATAATTAGAAATTGATTGATTGCAATTTGCATAATTATTTTGTTTAAAGAATAATTAGAAATTGATTGATTGCAATTTGCATAATTATTTTAATCCGACCACATTAGTCTGATAATGTTCTGGGAATATTTCAGATGAATTTCCACCTTTTTGGTCAATCAGCAATCGAATTTCAACCTCATAGTCTGAACTTGTATCCTTATTGCTCTTTTCATGCTTCAATTCAAAAAGATTTCCTACAAGATATTTGATGGTCTTATAGCCAAAACTATCCAAATTCATGTATTGGACATCTTTTCTGTCTTCCAAGCTCCTTATTTGATTTCTATTGAGTTTAGGGGTCTTGTCATCCCTTCTTGTACCGTCAGCAACCAAATCATAATGATTTGCCACTTCCTCAACAACAGCCTCATGAAGATACTTGATTCCCTCATTAGGAAATCCGTCTTCTAAAATCATGTCTACAGCCTTTTCCAAGATGGAAATGTCCAGGTTTAAAACCCTATGCTTCAATCCAATGGACTCTGCAGACTTTGAAGCTGGAATGTATGAATCGTAAACACCAAAATTTGCAGTGACCAGTTCAACGTCAAAGCCTAATTGATTGAGGATGTATCCCATCAATGAACTGTCTTTGCCACCGCTATAAAGAACACAAGCTTTCATTTTATCTTAAAAAAATCAATTTATTATAAAAGAAAATTAAGATTAACTTTAAATTAAAGATTATCTTCTTGTAATATGAATTTCCCTTTTTTGACCCATGAGATTTTTAAGCAAAACTTTAAGTTGTTCATCAGTTACTTTGCCTCTAAGAGAACCTGCTTGAGCTGATTGAAGCAATTGAATCTCAATGTTTTGTACTAACTCAGGCTTGGTCAATCTTAAGTTATCCAATCTTCCACGAGCTTCTGGAGTTAAGATCTGTCTCATAGCTTGTTTCAACTGAGCTTCCATTTCTTGCTGTTGAGCTAATTGTTGCTGAGCCATCTGCTGTTGAGCCATTTGCTGTTGAGCCATCTGCGGATCAGCATTCATAGCGGCCTGTCTTTGCAGTTCAGCCATACGTTTTTTACGTAATTCATCAAGTTCACTCATTTTAAAATCCCCATAAATTTAAATTATTATTCAATGAATCAATCAAAGCATAAAGCGCTAGATCAATTCAATCTTAAAAATCTTCATTTAATATTTTGAAAGTTCTGGAATGTCTTTAATTAATTCAGCAGAAGTATTATCTAAGAAAGATCTACCTTGCGGAGTAATAATTCTTCCAGCATCGACTTTTTCTACGTATCCTGCATCTTCTAATTGGTGTAGAGCTACTCTAACAATAGATCCACTACCTTTTCTGAATTTTTCAGGGTTTACGCCTCTATCTTTTTTACCGCCATAGAAGGTTCTTAAACTTCTTACTCCAACTGGTCCGTCAATATAGACTCTTCTTAAAATAGAAGCGCATCTTACATACCACCAGTCGATGTTTTCTGGTTTTCTTTCTTTGTGAACACCAGTTTTAACAAGTTTTGTCCATTCAGGGGCAACGATTTTATCATTATTATCTTTAAATTCATCTGCAACAGTATTAATCAATAACTCTGCAGGAACATCAAATACAGTTGTCACATAAATTTCTCCAATTAATATGTTATAATCTCACTTAATCCAATTCACCTAAGACTGGTGTCTGTAACTCTAAGCGAATGGCTTAATGAGATTGTTTCTTATAAATAACAGCAACATTCCCTCTAACATCAATGAGTTGGGATTTAGTGCCTTCAACAATGCTGTTAATTAAATCATCTTTATTTCTTGCTACATTTTTAGCAAATCGTAATTTAATAATAGGATTGGATTTTAACTGACGTTTAATCTCTTCAATAACATTATCGTTAACACCAGCTTTTCCAATATTGATTGTCATAGCGGAACGAGCTTCATTCATAATCTCTTTTTTTGAAAGTGTAAGAGTCAATTTTAGCTCTCCTTTTTAACTTTTTTTCCCTGATGTAAGGAATTTTCATAACATGGCCACACTCGCCACAATATATATTAATTTCATTATTAATTAGCCGGACAGCGCAGTTGTGACCGGGAACCAAGAACTTGTAGCATTTCTTACAATATCTTCGGTTCCATGGCTGGGGAATTTTTGTATTGTATTTCTTGGAAATGTTTCGAGCTAGCTCTATGTAACGATGGGATCTCTCCGGATTCTTCTTATATTCTTTTTCTGCACGATTAAAAAGAATATCCATACGTTCTTGAGCTATATCAATCATCCATTTTGGTCTTTTTCCTCTAGCCAAACATACCCCTCTTATACGTAGTATAATCTCTTTAAAATAATATATTGCTAAAATAAAAGTAGATTTTGATGAGAAATCAAGTTTTTAAGCAATTTAAAAAGAAAGTAATAAAATAAATATTCCTATAATATATAGTACAAGAGGAATATTATGATAAGATATGTTTTTTCTATTTAAAAAACTTTTCTATAGTTTGAGTTTGAATAGAAAAAACTAAAAAAAATAGTTTCTTAAAATGGTTTAAATGTAAAAATAAAAACAATTATTATAATAAAAACCAATCCATAAAATCAACAGAGCCTACAGGAGATTCTAGTTCACCAGTAATGATTTTAAGAACAAGCTCAAGAGTCTCATCAACAGATTTATTTGTAGTGTCTATTTCACTGGCCTTATCATCATATAAGTCATAAGCTTCTGCAGAACAGACAGCCAAAGCCTCTGCTTCAAGATTTTCATGAATTTTGTTTTCACTATACTTTCGCTCTTCAAGTCTTTTGAGGAGTTTTTCTGGATTTAATCGAAGAATTATCATCTTATCTGCACCATTGCACAAATGGGACAGATGTCCTTCAACAACAACTATTTTAGAATCATCTGAAGAGTTTTCATCAAGAAAATTATTAATCTCCTTATTTAAGACTTCATCAAGTCTGCCAATGTCTATAACTGTATACAATTTGTCTGGGTCCTTGCCTAAAACCAAATCATTTTCAATGGCAAAATCATTTATTTTTATAAAATAAGAATTGAATCCATTGTTGGTTAAGAAATCATTTAGTTTAGTTGCAATTGTAGTTTTACCAGTACATGGAGTTCCTGATATGAATATTACTTTATTTTCTTCGATTTTATCTGAAATAGACATTAAATCCCTTCTTAAAAATGAATTCTGTGCTAAACTGAATTCTATTATAAAACTTATTTATTTAAAAAATAATTTTTTAAAATTAATTATTTTAAAAATAATTTATTTTATTATTGTATTTAAAAAATAATTTATGAATATAAATTAATTAAAAAAATAATTTATTAAGATTAAATAATGAAAAAATAATTTTTAAGATTAATTTTTTATGCAATTAGTTCATTTAAGCTTATTTCTTTAAAATAATCCTTAGAATGTCTTCATCCTCTACGACATGGTCTGGACCTACCTTTTGACCTGGGAATTTTACTGAAGTTCCCCAAATCTTTGCATGTCTGAAGTTTTTAACAAACTCTCTGTGAAGTTTTCCACAGACATCAATTACGGTAGAACCTTTTTTAACAACCAATGGATCTTCCATATCCGCTTTTCTTCCTTGTGGCTTTAGATAAACCCTGATAAGGTTTAAATTATTAAATATCTCTTCTTTAAGTGCTTCAATATTTAACTGTTTATCTGCAGAGATCGGAATGAATGGAGGAAGTTCCTTCTTGATTTCATTTAGATAATGTTCATCTACCAAATCCACCTTATTTAAGAGAACCATCATTGGAACATAGGACTTATTGGCCTCAATCACATCAATGAACTGATCGATTGTGACATCATCCCTAAATAGGACATCTGCATTGTGTATTCCATATTCATTGATGATTGACCTAATGGTCTTTTCATCCAAATAGGTTAAAGGAACGGTTGATGAAACATTGACTCCACCTTTACGTGTCTTTTTGATTCTAACATCTGGCTTGGTCTCATTTGGCCTTACACCTACATTTCTAAGCTCCTTTAAGATAACATTAATGTGTTGAGGGTTGAGAACATCCAAGACCACAATAATCAAGTCAGCAGTTCTTGCTACAGATAAGATCTCTTTTCCTCTACCTTTACCACCTGCAGCACCTGTAATGATTCCTGGAATGTCAAATATTTGAATCTGAGCATTATTATATTCCATGACCCCTGGAATGATTTCTAATGTAGTGAATTGATAAGCTCCAACCTTACTTTCAGCATTTGTGATTTCATTAAGCAATGTAGATTTACCTACAGATGGGAAACCTACTAAAACAGCAGTAGCATCTCCGCTTTTTTTAATGTGGAAACCTTCACCTTTAGTTCCACCGCTACTTCTTTTGATTTGCTCTTCCTTAAGTTTAGAAATCTTAGCCTTTAATTTTCCTATGTGATGAGAAGTAGCTTTGTTATAAGGTGTCTTTTGAATTTCCTCTTCAATAGCTTTAATTTTTTCTTCTATAGTCATAAACTCCCCAGTTATAAAATTGATTGATAAATAATTTGTTTTAATTGAATTAATATGAATAATTTAATTAATTGATATTTTAAACCCCGATTATAATTTACTTGGATTTAAATTTTAAGTTTAATTAGCGATTCTTTGGGAATAATCAAAGAACATTAATAAATTTATTATAATATAACTATAGCATTTTTAACATATAAAATCTACGGTAAAACAAGTTTAAAAATACTGGATAAATAGTTATTATCTCTTTTTAATAAAAGATTAGAAAAATGAATCTATTTAAATAACTTAAAAAATAGAATATTAGAAAAAATAGACTAAAAAGAATAGTTATTTAAAGAAATAGAAGTTAATCTGATTAAAAAAAAAGGAAAAAATAAAAAAAGTATAAGTAAATAATTATAAGACTCATTAAAATATAAAAATTCTAAAAGCTTATAAAAATTACTTATTTGTATTTAATTTTAATTAACAAACGTTACTGTGAACCTGCGTCATCAGAATTTGATGATCCGTCTCTCAGAGTCCAAACAGATACACCATCTTGCATATTACTTAGCTCGAAAGTGTCTTGACCTATACCACCTAAAAGGAAGAGTCTGGTAAATACAGAGTCTTTAAGATTATTATCCATCAATATGGCAGTATAATCATCACCGGAACCTAAAAGGTATAAGGTGTAATTACCGTCCTTATTCAAGGTCTTGTTAACAGTTAAATAACTGTTTTCAATACAAATAAGATTGCTTGCCTTAAGTGGGTTATATTCGGTACCGTTTAGGTCAATTTTACTACGGTTATTGTCCCAAATGGTTTCCATTTGAGCTGTAGTTTCGTTGGTACCGTTCTTGCCTCTGTTTACAACAGCTTGGTATATAATACCGCTTTCATTAAGGATTGTAATGTTTCCTTGTGTGTTCTGCTTGATAGGAACATAGTCGTTAGCCATGTAATATTGATAGTTGGTACTGTTTAGGGTATCAAAGTTCCAAGAACCAAAGTAAGACCACCATCCAGCTTTTCCAATCATATCTGAACTTAAAACGAATGAAACGTTGTTAGGATTGCTTGGATGTGACTGTTTTACAACAGCTTTAGCTTGGTCATTAGTAAGGTTATACTTGCTTGTTAAAATCTTTTGAGCCTCAGATCTGCTTTTACCTAAGGTCTCATCCAATGCGTGAACTGCAGTCACATTGCTGCCTGTGTACTCAGACAATAGCATAGATGCATTGCTACCTGTAGTTGCCAACATCTGCAGGATTCCTTTAGATTGGGCATAGTCAGACGTAGTCAATGACTTACCTACCCAGTATGCACGATCCCCTGTCTGGGAACCCCCATCGAAAGAAGTAGGATGGTCAGATGCAACTTGGAATAGGTAACCGAAGTCCCACCAGGATATGATTACAGTGTCATTGGTAGAGTTTTCTTTAACATAATCCATAGCAAACCACATAGGGTCGCTTGAACCTGGAACGGTAGCTGCAGTGGTTTGGAAAGCACCACAAACGGTTGGAGATACCAAAGCGAGAGTGATTAGCACTACAACCAAAGCCTTCTTGATTGAAACATCAGAGTCCTTAATGGATTTTTTAGCATAAATCACAATTGCTGAAATTGCCAAAAGAATAACTAAGACTACTAAACCTATAGTCATTGCATTATCCAAACCATAAGCGATTTGAGTGATTGGAAGTGCAATCAAGATAGATGCGATAACAGCAATCAATAATAATACCTTATCGTTGTCCACATTATTCTTGACATAGTCTACAGCATATCCGACGAATATACCTGCACAAATACCCATAGGTACTACTAATACCTGAATAAACCTTGTACCTTGAGTTACTGCAATTGCAGATGATACAATCCATACAAAGAAGAGACTTAAGTAAAGCACTGTGTGACGTTTGCTTTTGTTGATTTCATCGGTTGATCCAAATGATCCAATGTCTTTTAAAGAAACGCTGAATCTCTTTTGTTCGGTTCTTACAGAGGTAGCTTTTCGTTTGGATTTGTGAGGTTTTGCAGTGTCTCCTTTAACTTTAACAGAGTTGAGTCTGAATAATCTTTGAACAAAAGTGTACAATACAATAAGCACACCGAATAAACATACAATTCCTCCAACCCCGTTTACTACTCCACCGGTGTTAGCGAGGAATGAACCTACAAGTCCTCCAGTCACTAAATTAGGAATTTGCATTTCCGCAACGGAAATAAGTACGTTAGGCCATACGTCAGCAGCACCTGCTTGAAGGGTGAAACCTCCTGTAAGGCCGGTAATACCTTCAATAATTCCACCTACTCCGACGGCTAATAATAATCCAATTAGACCTACAACCAATACAATTAATGTAGCAAACAATTCCTTCTGATTAATCAGCCATTCCAGTTTATTTCCATAGTTCTTAAATGGTTCTAAAATCTCAATATTGAAATAGAAGCATAATACAAAGAACACAATCATAACCAATACCATTACAGCAACATAAAACATATAACCTGTCCATGAAAGGGAATAGAGCGCTATTGAAGCTACTGCTAATAAGGAGAATATGATTCTGTATGATAGCTTATCAGTTTTTAAAGCTTCAACAAAGAACAGTATGAAGAATAAAGGCAAGGTTATGTTGAACATATCTGTATCGAAAAATCCTGCGAATGTGTGTGAAATATAGTTTGGACCTAATACTACAATCAATGAGGCCGCAATTGCTCCATAGTCGTTTGTAATCCTTCTTGTGAATATGTAAGTAGGAATTACAGCAAGTGAGGAAACAATAGCCCCAGTCCAAAACGCCACTTCAAGAAGAGACATTTCCTGGAACATATTTATTATTCCATATAGGAACGAAGTCACATAAGCAATCATCGGTTGATAATCACCTACTGCCCTACCTGAAGGGAAGTATGAATGCATATCCCAACCGGTACCGTTTACCTTAGTGTCACCAAAGTATCCATGATCCATATAATTCTCGGTCATCCTGTAGTTGAAGTATGAGTCCATTTCACTGAAATAAGGAAGACCGTTTTCGTCTACATAGTGTGATTTAAGTTCATTAGGAACTCCTCCAATATCTACAGATTGAGCCCTAAGACCAAAAACAATAATAAGCAATATAGCTATGATAACCACAGATTTTAAAATTGTTTTTACTTGTTGTTTTTCCATATAAAATCCTCGTACATTAAATATTCGAATATTTTTAAATAAAACCGTTTTTTATAGCCAAATATTTAGACAATTCTTAACTTTCATTTTTTGTGAAAACATATGACCATAATAAACCGTTATTTATAGTAAAAATGAATTTTACCTATTAAAATTGCTTAGAATTTTATATAAAGTAAAAAAATTCATTTATTTGTAAAATTGTTATTAATATATTTTAAAATACATCTTTAATAACATATAATTAATTATTAAACTAAAATTAAGATTTAAAAAAATCAATCTAAATTTAATAATAATTAAATATACATTTTATATACATATAAAAGTTTCTACTAAACTAATTTTTTAAAAAATCGCCAATATGTGCAAATAAAAGTTCAAATAAAGTCATTTGAAAAAAGAGTAATAATAATTTAATTATAGTTAATAAAAAATTATATCGATGTGTAACTTTATTAAATACAATAAAAATATTAGTTAGATAAAATATAAGAATATTATTTTTATTGCGGTAAAAAATAAGAGTAATTGAAATTAATATGGGTAAAATAAGTAAAAATAAGAAAGAATTTGAAATAATAGTTTGATAGTTATAGAATAAAATATTTTATTAAATTTTAGAAAATTATTGAAAAAATGATAAAAAAATATGAAAACTGAAAAATTGAATTAAAAATATGATAAAAAGAGTAAAATTTAAAAAAAAAATAAAAATTGAAAGATTATGAAAATTAGTTTATTTTATAAAAAAAAGAAAAATAATAATTAAAAGTAAAAGAAAAAGAATTATTTACTCTAAGACCTTAATCTAAGACTAAAAACAATTATTTAGCCTCAGACCTTACTATCTTCTTAGAAACACCCTTATTCTCTTTTACATCTTCCTTATTTTTATCTTTGCCAAGATTGTTCAACTCATCAACAGAACAAGTGAAGCGGCACCTTGGGAATCCAGAGCATCCTACAAATTCTCCATATCTGCCAGAACGTTTTAAAAGGTCCTTGCCACATTCCGGACATTTTCCAACAACTTCAGGAGCTTGGCGTCTGCTTACATCCTTTCCACAATTTGAATCAAGGCAGACATGATCTCTTCCCTTTCCGCTTGCCTTTTTAATGGAAATCATAGGCAAACCGCAGGTAGGGCATGTCTTCTTTAGCATATTCGCTCCCTTTGGCAGGGAATAGGTAACCTTACATTTTGGGAAATTGGAGCATCCTACAAAGGTGTTCTTTGTTCTTGGAGAATATCTTTTTATCAGTTTTCCTCCGCAGCTGCACTCTCCAACCACATTGGTTTCCTGATATGCTCCATAAAGCTTTTCACCGATTTGCTTCTTGTTTTGGTTGATTTCAGCTAAAATGGTCTTGACTTCCTTTTCACCGTTTTCAAGAATCTGCTCCTTTGTATACTTATCAGTATCGATTCCTTCAAGTTCCCTTTCAAACTCACGGGTTAGCTCCTCGCTTGTCAGGTCCTTACAATACTCGTTTAAGGTGTCTATGATATTGATTCCTAAAGGCTTGACCTCAATCTTCTTGCCTTCAATGTATTTTCTATCATAAAGCTTGGCAACAATGTCTGCACGGGTGGCCTTAGTTCCCAATTCCCTCTTTTCCAGTTCCTTGATAAGTGAAGCCTCATTATATCTGGCAGGAGGTTTGGTTTCCTTCTCTTCAACTAAAATCTTATGGATTTTTAGTTGATCTCCCTTATTTATAGGAGGGAATGCATCATTTTCCTGCTTTTTAAACGGATAATGCTTTAGCCAACCTTCATAAGAGACTCTTTTTCTGGAAAAGGTGAACTTCTCATCTGCAACCTTTAAGTTGACCTTCATGGTTTCAAGCTTGGAGTTTTCGGAAAATACGCTGATGAACCTATAAACAATCAAGCTGTAAATCTTAGCCTCATCTGCAGATAGATTGGAAGGCAATACTCCTGTAGGGTGTATAGCAGGGTGCGCTGCATCAGTCTTTTTACCTTCATTAGGCTTAAGCTTAGCAGGTAAGTCAAAGATATGCTTCTTGAATTCAGGGTCTTTAGCAAGCCCTGCAAAAATGTTTTTGAAATCCAAGGATTCAGGCAGCTTTTGAGATGATGTACGAGGATAGGATGTATATCCTCCAACATAAAGGTTTTGAGCTGCAACTTGAGTCCTTTTAGGAGAGAATCCAAAGACAGTATGTGCTTCAGACTGAAGTCCTCCTAAATTGAATGGAATAGGAGGTTTTCTAATGGATTCTGTAACCTTAACACTTGTCACATCAGCATCAGCACCTTGACAGTCAGCATAAATCTTTTTAGCTCGCTCTTCATCAAATATCTTTCCTTCGACATGGTCTGCTATGATATCATAGTCAGATTTAGCCTTGATCATCCAATAAGGTTCCGGAACAAAGGATTGAATCTCCTTTTCCCTATCAACTAAAATAGAAAGGGTTGGAGTCTGTACACGTCCGGCGGATAAGCTAATAAATCTTGAGCTAGAGGCCCTTACAGCCTTCATCAAGGCTGAAGAGATATTCATACCATAATAATAGTCAAGCATATGCCTTGCAATACCATGATCCACTTGACGAATGTCAATGTCCCTCATTGTATTGTATGCCTCTACGATATCCTTCTTAGTCAATGTTGAAAATTTCATACGGGATGCCTTTGCTTCGGCATTGTTTCCACATGCATATTTCAATGCATTGTATCCGATTAAGGTTCCTTCAACATCGTAATCGCAAGCATGAACAAACTTATCTGCACCTTTTGAGAGTTTTTTAATTGCATTGATGTAATCCCTTGTATATTTTTGCTTTTCCACCTCATAAGCTGGAACCCAAGTCAAATCAAAACCTAATCTGTCTCTGGAACTAGCAGAAGTCAATGAGTACAAATGTCCCACTGCAGATAGGACAGTGGTCTTTTTGCCGTTTTCTTCAAATTCCCAATAGTTGATCTTTCTATTATATTTCTTCTTTTGGGCATTTGGAGAAAGTGCCTTTGCTATCTTCTCAGCAGACTTTGGTTTTTCTGAAATAATCACTTCATGCATGTTATCACATAAAAATAAAAATAATTTATTGAAAAAATTTAATTAAATTACCTAAAATAATAATTTAAATAATTATTAAAGGATAAACAAAATTATATAAAAATTACTATCCAAATAATTTTGTAAAAAAATTTAGTTGAAATTATAAATATTTTAATTCAATTTTAATATTTAAGACTTTCTATTTTTGGAAAACAACAAAACTAAGTTAAGTCAATATTGCTTTAAGTTGGAAACAATATTGATGTGGCCTTGCAAGATATATAAATAATTTATTATAAATTAAGCAATTTTTACAATTATTAGGCGTAAATACTGATATTATAAAATGCTTCTTAAATAATATTAAATAATATTATAATAATTTTATAAATATTTATTTTATTCCTTTTTTGCCTTGCCACCCATCATATCTTCCTTATAGAATCCAAAGAAGTTAGTGCAATAGCCGCACATTGGATATTCACCATAATGGTAATGAGCGCCTTCGTCAGAATTCATATCAAACTCCTTACCGCAGGTATAACATATTTCCATTTTAACTTCTTTTTCACTAGATTCAATTATTTCTTCTTTATTTTGATTTTTATCATCTTTTTTATTTTCCAAATCCATAATATCATCCATTAAAATAAGATATTTATAAAATAAGAATAATTCATGATTTTAGAAATAAAAATTTTAAATCAAATCTTGAAAATCGACATCTAAATTCATATTAAAATTCAAATTTCTAAAGTTCAATAATAAAGTTAGATTTAACTATTATATTAACTTTACTTATATTTTGAGATTGTGATTTTGAGAAATTGCTTTAATCTTAAAAATAGAAAAAATATTAATATTAAAAAATAAGTGTAAATACTATTATAAATGCTAAATTAAGTATTTAAAATTATTTAAATAAGAAAATAAGTTTAATAATAAAAATATAAGAAAAGTAGAAATAAAAATATAATAAAAAAATGAAATAAAAATAGAAATAAAAATATAAGAAAAATAGATAATAAAAAAATATCTAAATAAATAAAAAAATAGGTTTAAAATAAAAAATCAAAAAAATCGATTTAGAAAAAAATAAAAATAAAAAAATTAAATTAAAAAAGAATTTAATTAATTAATATCATATTTTTGCAAGAGTAAAAGCTCTTCAGTTGATAATTTTTTACCGTTTTTAAACTTATCAAAGATAGCTTCAGCTTTCTCTTTCTCTTCACGATTTCTTTTACCAGGAGCATTGCTAGTTTTCTCAGATTTTCTTCTTCTAGCTCTGTTGCTTCCTAATCTTTTATTAATAACATGAATTTCACTTAAAATGACTTTAAATTCTTCATGTTTAGCAGAAGCGTTTTTCCTAGCTTGGATGAATAACTTGTGTGCTTCATCTGCAGCAGTTCTGATTTCATCAGTTTTCCTAAAGTAAGAAAGCATTTGTTCGTGAGCTTCTTGAGCTTGTTCGGAAAGTTCGACAACTTTAGCGTGGTATTCTTCAGATTGCTTTTTAAGCTTTTCAGCTTCTTCTTTTACTTTGTTGTCTTCTGTAATTTCTGCAAGTTGTTTTCTTAAATCGTTAGCAGTTTTTACAAGCTGATTTTCCTTTTTAATGTCTAAAACTCTGGTTTCAATGATTTTATCAATCTTCTTGATTTCGTTTTCAATTCTGATTCTATCTTTTTTACCAGAAGACCATTCGAGATTTTTAATCTCTTCATTTACTTTGTTACGAGCTCTTTTGTTTTCTTCAACTTCTCTGTTGATTTCATTACGTTGATCTCTGAATTCAATAGCTTTTGCTAAGTTTAATTTTAATTCAGTGTTTAATTCATCACGTATTTTACGTTGCTCTTTAGCTTCTCTATTGAATGCTTCTCTTTCGTCAGCAACTTGAGCAATTTTTGCTTCTCTTTCATCTTTTTGAGCTCTGACTCCTTCGATAGTATCAGCTAATTCGAAATCAGGTTCAGGAAGAGTGTTTTTAGACTTTTTAGACTTTTTAGGCTTTTCTTCTTTAGCTTCTTCTTCAGCAGCTTCCTCTTCGGTAGCTTCTTCTGCTTCTTCTTCAGCAGCTTCTTCAACTACTTCTTCATCTGCAGCTTCTTCAGCTACTTCTTCTTCAGCCTCTTCTTCAACAGCTTCTTCAATCTCTTCTGCTTCTTCTTCAGCTACTTCTTCTTCAGCCTCTTCAACTACTTCTTCATCAGCTTCCTCTTCGGCCTCTTCAATAGCTTCTTCTTCGGTAGCTTCTTCTGCTTCCTCTTCAGCAGCTTCTTCGATTTCTTCAGCTTCTTCCTCAGCTTCAACAGCTTCTTCTGCTTCTTCTTCAACAGCTTCCTCTTCAGCTTCTACAGTTTCTTCTTCAACTGCTTCTTCTTCAGTTTCAACTGCTTCTTCAACAGCTTCTTCTGCTTCTTCTACTTCAACTACTTCTTCAGTTGCATCTGCAACTTGTTCTTCTTGATTTTCGACAACTACATCAGTAGATTCAACTACTTCAGTTTCAATTTCAACTTCTTTATCCACGTCAGCACCTTCTTCAGTGTTTTCAGAATTTAAGTTAATAATGACGTCACGGACGTCAGTAAGATTACGGGTTTCTACAATGATGTCTGCATTTTCCTTTAAGGCAGGCTTTGCATTGAATGCAATGCCGTATCCAGCAGATTCAATCATAGAAATGTCATTAGCTCCATCTCCGACAGCAACACATTCCTCTAAAGAATAGCCCTTGTCTTCAATGAATTTAGATAAAACATCTACTTTTGAACCAGATACCAATGGTCCAGTAACTTCACCTGTCAAGATCCCGTCTTCTTCAACAAGTGAATTTGTGAATACATTATCCACATTGAGTTTTTCCTTAATAATATCGGCAATAATATCAAAACTGCCACTTATAATAGCTACATCAAAACCATTTTCCTTTAAAGAGGAAACGGTTTCTTCAGCACCTTCCATTAGAGGCATTTCATTAGCTAATGTTTTAATATCATCAGTAGAAGCTCCCTTAAGAAGTCCTACTCTTTTTTTAATGGATGTTTCGAAGTCGATTTCACCTTGCATTGCCTGCTCGGTGATTTTTGCAATTTGATCTTCAATATTTACCAATTTTCCAATCTCATCTATGCCCTCACCATCAATAATAACATTATCTAAGTCAAATACTACAAGTTTAATCAAATATATCACCAAATTATATTAAGTCCAATTCGCTAAGTCTAGCTTTAGCGTTTTCAACACCTAACCTAGCGTCTTGTTTGGTTTTAGCGCCGGTACAAACAACTTTACCGGAACCGAATAATAATAAAACTACTTTAGGATCAGATAAACGGTACACTAAACCTGGGAATTGTTCAGGTTCGTACTCGGTGTTTTCCAATTCCAAAGCAACTGCTTCTAAATTTAATGTGGATTGTAAATTTGCAGAAGCAACAATATTTTGAATTTTAATATCAAACTCATGAGGAATCTCGGTATCAATAGTTCTCATAAGGTCGACAGTTTTCTTAATAGCTAACTTTGAATCATCGATAGATTTAGCGCCAGTACAAACAAGTTTGCCGGAACTAAAAATTAAAGCAGCAGTCTTAGGGTCTTGAAGTTTAAAAACTAGACCTGGAAACTGTTCTCTATTGAAATCGACGCCTTCTAATGCTTTTGCAACTTCAGTAAGAACAATGTCTTTACCAATGCTAGCAGAAGCCACAATGTTTTCTATTTTTATATCAACATCGGTCAACTTAATACCTCCAAATCAAATTTAAAAAAAGTAAGTAAACATTTTAAAAAATTAATATAATTTTAGTTTTATAATGAAAAAAACTTAATAAAAAAACGGTAAAATTAATAAATTTTTTATAAAATTTTTACTAATAAAATATATTATTTAAATAGTATATAAACTTAATTGAAAAAAATTTAAAAATCGGTAAAAATATTATGAACTTTAACAAAAGTATTAATAAAAATTATTCTAATAATTACGAATAAAAAATCTTTAGAATGATTTATTAAAGAATAAGGGGAAAAGTATATATATTAAGACTATAGTTGTAAAATGAAAAATAAAAAATTTAAAAGGAATATTTGAATGAAAGATGAACTAGGATTAAGTTTTAAAGTGAATGATAAATATAATTAACATTTAAAGTGATAAGATGATAGAAGTAGAAGTTAAAGCTAAGATAAATAATTTTGAAGATATAAAAGTCAAATTAAACGAAATCAATGCAATAAAAACAAAAACAGAAAAGCAGATAGACAGATATTTCAACAGCCCTGTAAATGACTTTGCAAAGACTGATGAGGCCTTAAGGATAAGAGAAACCAAAACAGAAAAATCCCATAACTTGTTTATAACCTATAAAGGCCCTAAGATAGACAGCAAAAGCAAGACTCGAGAAGAAGTTGAAATGAAAATCGAAGACAGCGACAAATGTGCAAAAATCTTTGAGAATCTAGGATTTATCGAAGTTAGAACAGTCAAAAAGAACAGAGAGTATTTTAAGCTTGAGAATTTTGAGATAAGCTTAGATGATGTAGAGGGCCTTGATCCATATATGGAAATAGAGATTGCATTGGAGGACGGTTCCGATTATAATGAAGCTCAAGATAAAATATTTGACCTATTTGAGCAATTGGGAATTACTGATGGCTTCGAGCGAACTTCCTATTTGGAATTGCTAGAAGAGCAGGACAAATAAAAAGGTTTAAAGTTCTAAGAGATAATTAAAATTACAAATTCAAAAATTCAAATAGTCCTAAAGAGATAATTAAAATTAGCAATTCATAAGTTCAAATAGAAAACTTATTATATTAAAATAATCTATTAAAATATAGAAAAAATTATTCAATTAACTAATTAAAGACATAAAGAGATGTGAAAATGCAATATTATATCAGTCCCTTTAACAAGGAAGAGGAATATAAATTCCCAAAAAACATAACAATTTATGATACTACCTTAAGAGATGGAGAACAAACTCCAGGGGTCTGTTTTTCAAAGGAAGACAAATTAGAGATTGCTAGAAAATTAGATCAATTTAGAATTCATCAGATTGAAGCGGGATTCCCTATCGTTTCAAGCCGTGAAGCAGATGCCGTAAAGGCAATAGCAAATGAAGGCTTGGATGCACAGATTATCTGTCTTGCAAGAACTAAAAGAGCAGACATCGATAAGGCTCTTGACTGTGATGTTGATGGAATAATCACATTCATGGGAACCTCAGACATTCATTTAGAGCACAAGATGCATATCAAAAGACAGGAAGCCTTGAATATTTGCATGAAATCCATTGAATACGCTAAGGACCATGGATTGTTCGTAGCATTCTCAGCAGAAGATGCTACAAGAACTGACTTGGACTTCTTAAAGAGAACCTACTCCAAAGCGGAAAGCTATGGGGCAGACAGGGTTCATATTGCAGACACAGTAGGAGCAATAACTCCTCAAGGAATCACTTTCCTAATCAAAGAGCTTAGAAAAGTCACAAATGTCGATATTGCAATGCATTGTCATAATGACTTTGGTCTTGCTGTAATAAACTCAATTTACGGACTTTTAGCAGGAGGTTCCGCTGTTTCAACAACTGTAAATGGAATCGGAGAAAGGGCAGGAAACGCATCACTTGAAGAGCTTGTAATGTCTCTAAAAATCTTATATGGAAAGGATTTAGGATTTAAGACCAAATACATTCAAGAGCTTTCAGAGCTTGTTGCAGAAAAGACAAAGCTTGGAATTCCTTATAATAAGCCTGTTGTAGGTAAAAACGTATTCAGACATGAATCTGGAATCCATGTGGATGCAGTGATTGAAGAGCCTCTTACATATGAGCCATATCTTCCAGAGCTTGTAGGACAAAAGAGACAATTAGTCTTAGGAAAGCATTCAGGATGCAGAGCTGTTAAGGCAAAATTAGATGAATGCGGATTTAAGGTTACAAATGATCAGCTTTGTCAGATAGTTAAAAAAGTCAAAGAAAGCAGAGAAGAAGGAAAATACATTGATGATAATGTATTTAAAGACATTGTAAGAAGCATTGATGCTAATTATGTTGACTTATAGTTAATCAAGATAGCAGATTATATATATTATCCCAATTTGGGATTAAATCGTTTTTATGTTGATTTTTAATAATCAACATTTATTTTTTTTAAATTAATACTTAACTTAGTTAATATATAAGTCTTGATTTTAGCCAATTTAATTTAAAATAAAAGATTTAAATAAATAAATTTATAATCTTAAAAATTAAACTAAAAATAGTAAATAAAAATTAGTGATAAAACTAATTATTAAAATTTAATAAATTAATTAAAGATTTCTTAAGATATTTAATTTGAAAAGGAGATTAAACTTGAATATTACAGAAAAAATATTATCTCAAAAAGCAGGCCACGAAGTCGAACCGGGAGAAATAATTGAAATTGGCGTCGATTTAGCCATGTCCCACGATGGAACTTCACCTCCTGCAATAAAAACCTTTGAAAAAATCACAGATAAGGTATGGGACAATGAAAAGATAGTCATTGTCTTTGACCACAACATTCCAGCAAATACAATAGGATCTGCAGAGTTTCAAAAGGTAGCAAGAAACTTTATCAAGACCCAAGGCATAAAAAGCCATTACATTCATGGAGAAGGTATATGCCATCAGGTTCTTCCTGAAAAGGGACATGTTGAGCCTGGAATGGTCATCGTCGGTGCAGACTCACACACATGCACATACGGTGCATTCGGAGCATTTTCAACAGGAATGGGTGCAACTGACCTAGCAATGGTCTATGCAACTGGAAAGACATGGTTTATGGTTCCTGAAGCATTAAAGATAGAAGTTGAAGGAAGCTTAAGGCCAGGAATAACATCCAAGGACCTTATTCTAAACATAATAGGAGAGATAGGAATTGCCGGAGCAACCTACAACACTGCAGAGTTCTGCGGAGAGACAATAGACAATCTGGATGTTGAAAGCCGAATGACCATGACAAATATGGCAATTGAGATGGGAGCTAAAAACGGAATAATGGAGCCAAACAAGGCAACAATAGAGTATGTCTGCAATAGAACCGGCAAAAGCAAAGACCAATTGAATATAATAAAATCAGACAAGGACTCAAACTATCTCAAGGAATATCTCTTCAATGTAGATGATATGGAAGCCCAAATAGCCTGTCCAAATGATGTTGACAATGTCAATCCTCTCTCAAAAGTGGAAGGAACCCATATAGACCAAGGATTTATTGGATCATGCACAAACGGAAGGCTCAATGACCTTGCACAAGCTGCAGCAGTCCTAGAAGGCAAGCAAGTCCATGACGATGTAAGATTAATTATTATCCCTGCATCCAAGGAAATCTATCAAAAGGCAATGGATTTAGGTTATATCAAAACATTCCTGGATGCTGGAGCGATTGTATCAAATCCTGGATGTGGACCATGCCTTGGAGGACATATGGGAGTCTTATCCGAAGGGGAAACAAGCATCTCATCTACAAACAGAAACTTCAAGGGAAGAATGGGAGATCCTAATTCATCAGTATACCTTGCAAATGCAGGAGTTGTAGCTGCATCTGCAGTCTCTGGATTCATACAAAACCCAGATAGCTTATAATTATGTTTAAAATCAATATTTAATTATAATAATGCTTAAAATTACTATTTAAAAAAAATAAGATTTTGGACAATATTATCATAATTTAGGAAGTTATAAAAATGGCAACTACAGATAATGACATCAATGTAAGATTGATTGAAAAGATTAATCAAGTTGAAGAAAAGTACAATCAAAACTTTTCAAACACTCAAAAAATCCTTATGACCACAGATGGCTCAATTACAGCCATTTTAGATGTGCTTTATGGAAAAATTGCTTTAAAGACCCTAGAGCAACATTTCGAAGAGGCAACAGCCGAAAGCGCAAAGCTTGTCAATGTGGATGTTGGCGATGAGGTCAACTTTAGAGAAATCATAATGCACAAGGACGAACAGCCTTTGATTTATGCTAAATCCTATATTCCTTTAAAAAGATTGAGTAAAGAAATCAAAGAGGACTTGGTTAGGGCAGACATCCCTATAGGAAGAATATTGAAGAAATACCATATTGAATCCAGAAGAGAGATAAACATTATCGATATGGAAAAGGCAAACGACAAATTGATTGAAATCTATAATACAGATGAGGATTTCCTTGCAAGGGATTATACAATAATCAAAGATGGTGAAATTCTAATGTGGATTAAGGAATACTTCCCTATTAGTTATTTTACTGAAATCTGATTGCCAAAAAATTATTTAGTAAAATAAGAATATAAGTATCTTATAAGAAAAAAATAGTTAAACTTTCAAAATGAAAAATTAAGGTGGATGATATGGGAGTTAAGTTTAAGGATATAGTTACTGCCGAAGAGATAAACCTAAAGGATTTAGAAGGCAGAACTGTAGCAATAGATGCATATAACACACTTTATCAATTCCTATCTGGAATTCGCCAAAGGGACGGCAGTCCCTTAATGGATGCAAATGGAAATGTAACATCCCATTTAAGCGGAATTCTATATAGAACAGCTTCAATAGTGGATAAAGGAATAAAACCAGTCTATGTATTTGATGGAGATGTCTCAGAATATAAGACAAAAACCGTTGAAAAAAGAAGGGCCTTAAGGGAAGAGGCAAACCAGAAGTATGAAGAGGCAAAGGCAGCAGGAAACATTGAAGAGGCCAGAAAATATGCAATAAGAAGCTCCAGATTATCACCTTACATTATAGAATCCTCTAAAAAACTTCTTGAATATATGGGAATCCCCTATGTACAGGCAAAAGGAGAGGGTGAAGCTCAAGGAGCATATATGGTTAAAAATGGAGATGCTTGGGCCGTTGCTTCCCAAGATTATGACTGCTTACTCTTTGGAGCACCTCGTATCATAAGAAACCTTACATTAAGCGGAGGACTATCAAACCTCGAATATCTTGAACTTGATAAGGTCCTAACAGAGATAGACCTTAGCAGAGAACAATTAGTGGATGTTGCATTGATGGTAGGAACCGACTTCAATGAAGGAATCTATGGAATCGGTGCAAAAACTGGGCTTAAATTAATCAGACAGAATAGTCTTGAAGACATATTGGTTCAAAAGGGAATTACTGATGTTGAAGTTGAACCAGATGAGCTTAGAGAAATATTCTTAAGCCATGATGTCAATACAGACTATAAGATTAAGTTTAAAAGCGCGGATAAGGAAAAACTCTGTGAATTCATGTGCGAAGAACATGGATTCTCTGAGACTAGAGTCCTAAATGTTGCAGACAAGCTAAAAAAATTAAGTTCAACCCAAAAAAGCTTAGAAGATTGGTTTTAATTAATTTAAACCCAATCTCAACTATTTTTAAAAAATAAATAAATAAATAAAAAAATAAATACTCAAAATACGTGGAAAATAAAAACCATAAAAAATAAGAAAAAAGCCCCAACAAGTGGGAATTAAAACATAAGAATAGAAAATACCCTAATAACGTGGAAAATTCAATCCATAAATTATTTTAACGTATTTTAAAGCAAGATCAGCCTGTTTCTTATAATCCTTTAAAACTCTTTTTTCAAAGTCATCCCTATTCTTGCTAAGGGTAATCAGTCTTAAAAAGGCCATATACTCCTTTACAGACAAGTCATAATCAAAATCGTATTTTTCAAGCAATTCATCATCACTAAGCTTTAAGTCTTCTCCTCTGAATATAGGAAACTCTAAAGTTTGACATATTGCTTCTTTAGTGAAATGCTTACGTCTAATCAAAGGAGAAACAGAACTGCACAATACATATTGACCACAATCGATTAAAGGAGGAATCCCTTCGCTGTCAAGCCTATCAAGACTAGTCAATCTATCAAAATGCTTAATATTATATGAATGAAGTTCTGTATAAAAATCAGGCTTGTAATAATCTACCAAATCCAATATCTTCTTGCCTTGTTCTGATTGATAAAATTCCCTATGTATTGTAGAGATATATGGAGTCCTGTCAAAATTATAAATGTAAATCTGTCCAGAGGAAAAATCCTCTCTTTTTAGAAGCTTGATTAAAGGAAGGACATGCTTGCCTTCATCCCCATGAACTCCTCCGATAAATAGCTTTGTAGGGCCTTCTCCATTATCAATATAGCGAAAATAAGACATGATATCAGTTAATTAAATTATTAAAATCAAATAGATTATAAAAATGAAAATAAATAAAAAATAAAAATAAATAGAAAAAATTAATCCTCTAAAAGAGGATAAATTTAAAATAAAAATAAAAAATTAACCATTTAAATGATTATGAATTTAATATAAAATAAAAAAATCAACCATTTAAATGAGAATAATTTTAAAAAAATAATAAAGATTGAAGGTGAAATTAAGTACCTTCTCTCCAGTCCGCAAGATAATCTTTCTGACGTTCGGAAAGGTCGTCAATTTCAATTCCCATAGCTTTAAGCTTTAATCTGGCAACTTCATCATCAATGCTGTCCGGTGCCTTTTCAACACCTAATGACAAGTCATTTTCTACAATGTATTTGGCAGATAATGCTTGCACAGCAAAACTCATGTCCATGATTTCAGCAGGGTGTCCTTGTCCTCTTGCTGCTGCAAGGTTTACAAGTCTTCCGTCTGCTAAAAGATAAATTTTTCTGCCGTCTTTCATGGTAAACATTTCAATGCTTTCTCTAACCTCTTCGCAGCTTACTGATTGTGCTTCAAGGTCGCCTCTGTTGATTTCCACATTGAAGTGGCCTGAGTTTGAGAGCATGCATCCGTCTTTCATGTATTTGAAGTCATCTCCATGGATGATGTCTATGTTTCCTGTTACGGTTACTACAAGGTCTGCGATTTTCACTGCTTCTCTAATTTTCATTACTCTGTAACCATCCATTCTTGCTTCAAGTGCTCTGATTGGGTCTACTTCTGTTACAATTACGTTTGCTCCGAGTCCTGCTGCTCTTGATGCTACTCCACGACCGCACCAGCCGTATCCGCAGACGACTACGTTTTTACCTGCGATAAGCATGTTGGTGGTTCCCATGATTGCGTCAAGGGAGGATTGTCCGGTTCCGTAACGGTTGTCAAATAAATATTTGGTGTATGCGTCGTTTACTGCGATGACTGGGAACTTAAGTGCTCCGTCTGCATGCATTGCTTCCAATCTGTGTACACCGGTTGTTGTCTCTTCACAAGCCCCTTTGATGTTTTCCAATAGCTCTGGGCGTTTTTCGTGAAGGTACATGATCATGTCTGCACCGTCGTCGATGATTACATCTGGCTTGTGGGAAAGTACATTGTCGATAGCTTCGTAGTATTCTTCATCAGTTTGTTCTCTCCAGCCGTATATGTGTAATCCGAGAGCTGCTGCACCTGCTGCAGCATCATCGTGAGTGGATAATGGATTGCAGCCAGTCATTGCAACTTCAGCGCCACCAGCTTGTAAGGTCAAACCTAAATTAACAGTTTTAGGTTCTAAATGTAAACATGAACCAATAGTGATTCCTTCAAAAGGCTTTTCTTCTTCAAATTGTTTTTTAATATGTTCAAGAACAGGCATATGCTTTTGAACCCATTTGATCTTACGAATACCTTCATCCGCAAGAGACATGTCTTTAACATTGCTCATAAATATAACCTCTGTTTTTTTAAAAAATTAATAATAAAAGTGAATCTTAAAATATTTTTCAATGAAACTCCACAAACTATGAAATTCCAAATATTCTTTTCAATGAAACTCCACAAACTATGAAATTCCAAATATTTTTCAACTTATTATTATATCATTATATAATTATGATAAAAGTTCTATAAAAAATTATTGAAAAAAATCGAATAAAACCAAAAGTATATAAACTATAAACAATATAAATTTTATTACTGTCTGATGCCGGGGTGGCTCAGCTGGTTAGAGCGCACGGCTCATAGGGTAACTAAGCGTGCTCTGACTTTTTTCCTGGGATACCGTGAGATCGCGGGTTCGAATCCCGCCCCCGGCATCCAATCCCAGGAATCTTTACATCATAACTCTTTTTTTAACTAATTTTATCAAATTTTATACATAATTAACTAATTTTACAGTATTAATATAATAATTAGTCATTCTTAACAAATTTAATACATAATAAACTAATTTTACAAGACTAATATAATAATTAACCATCCATAACAAACTTAAGACAAAACAATAAACTAATTTTACAAGACTAATATGAAAATAATATGGTTAATAAATAAATATATACAATAAGGGCTTCATTTTCCAAAGTAAGTTGTTTTCAACCAAAATATTGAAGTTAAACTCCAAAAAATCAAAAAATAAGGCAACTCCTTAAAAAATATCCAAAACTATTTAATTAAACAAAAAGAGAATTACATATGACATAATGTCCCTATAAAAAACATAAACTAATTATGATTTTTATATTAGACCATACGGTTAAATGTGATAATTATTGGAGGATTAAAAAATATGAATGAAACCATTAAGGAAAATTCTTGGGTTCCACTAATAGTCGTGGCTCTTGCTTCCTTTATTGTAGCTTTAGACGCTACATTCATGAATGTGAGTATTTCACAGGTTGTTGTTGACTTGAATACTGACGTCAGTACAATTCAATCAATCATGTCATTTTATACTCTCATCACTGCAGCATTTATGCTCTTAAGTGCAAAGCTTCAAGACATAGTGGATAAAAAGAAACTGTTTTTAATAGGTACTGCTCTTTATGGTGTAGGTACATTCACCGCATCAATAAGTTCAAGTGCTGGAATGTTATTTGTTGGATGGGCAGCAATTGAAGGTGTTGCTGGTGCATTAATGATGCCTGCAACCGTTTCCATCATAAGTGGAACATATTCTGGTGAAAAACGTACAGTTGCTTTGGCGATTGTAGGTGTTATGGGTGCAGTTGCAGCCGCTGTAGGCCCACTCTTCGGTGGGGTCATGACAACATTTTTAAGTTGGAGATATGGATTTGCAGTTGAATTGATAATCGTTTTCGTTATTTTAATATTCAGAAATAGCATACCTCATTTCGAACCTACTGAATCTAGAAGCGATTTAGACATTTCAGGCGCTATAATTTCATTTATCGGCCTTGTTTTATTAGTACTAGGTATCTTGTCACTATCTAAAGATTTCACAACAAGCATAGGCATAATTGTAGTAGGATTAATTGCATTAGTTGCCTTTGCATACTTTGAAATCAGAAGAAAAAGAAATGGCAAAGTACCATTACTTGATATGGAACTATTTAAAGACAGAAATTTACGTGTAGGAACTATAATTTTGTTATTATCTTACCTTGCAATGGGTGGGGGATTATTTGCAGTTTCCCTATTCTTGCAAAGCGTATTGCAGTTAAATGCATTCAATACTGGTGTGACTACTCTTCCATTAACTTTAGGTTTGCTTATTTTTGCAGTATTGGCTCCAAGTTTAACAGAAAAATTAAGTCACAAGAAAATTATGGCAATAGGATGCATAATGGCAATTATTGGATGTTTAATGTTAAGTTATCAATTTAGACTTGATACAACACTTTGGACATTATTACCAGGATTATTAGTATTAGGTGCTGGACTTGGTTTCATTATGGCTTTATGTACTGATATTTCATTAAGCAATATTCCTGCAGAAAGTCAAAATAACGCATCAGGTGTTAATTCAACCGGTACCTCATTAGGTGAATCAATGGGTACAGCAGTTATTGGAATAATTTTAATTCTCGGAGTTATGGGCGGTATCAGCACTGCTGTCGATACCTATGCACCAGATCATTCAGGAGACGAACAATTCCAACTTGAAGTTGCAAATTACTTCCAAAAAGTTGCTACTATAGATGATCTTAAACAGGACAGTACCCTTGTAGATGTTGCAAACATCATTATTCAAAATACCATGGCATTCGTAATGCAGGTAACAGCTCTCATTATGGGAGTGGTTTTCCTTCTAACGTTACGGCTAAAGGATAACAAAATTAAACAATGAGAGTTAATCTCTCATTATTCTTTTTTTTAATTTTAATTTTTTCTTGATTTTTAAACAAAATTTCTATTTTTTCTTATGAATTTTTTAAACAAATAAATCTATTTTTTCATAAAAATTTTAAAATAAATAATTTCTATTTTTGCTTATTTTGTGTTATAAAAGCAAATTCTTAAAATACTATGATAACTAAGTCAATAATTAAATATTAATACCTACATAATTAATATTAAAAGCATAAATGCTTTTAAATTTCTCACTTAAGTGAGTAATAAAAATTTAGGAGGAAAAACATGGAACCTAATAAAGTATCTGGAATATTATCCATAATTTTAGGATTAATTTTCATAATTTTCCCTTTGGTTAGTTCCGGATTAGTATCCATCATGATTGGAGTTAGCTTACTATTCTTAGGTATAGCATCAATTCTAACCGAATTTTCAGCACTCAATATAATTATTGGAATTCTTGCAATCATATTCGGTTTGCTATTCATATTCAACATTGATGCATTGTCCTTCCTTTTAGGATTCCAATTCTACATTATTGGTATCTTAATGATCTTAATAGGTGTAGCAGGTATCTTTGCAGGAGAAGGCGTATCAAAGATTGCTTCAATATTGATTATAATCTTAGGTGTTATTGCATTAGGCCTTGGAGGCTTTTCACTTACCCAACCGATTTTCGCTGCAGTACTTATAGGCGTAGCTTTAATCACCCAAGGTGTAAGGTTATATGTAGCACCAAAAAATTAAATAAGCAATCTTTTGATTGCTTATAACTTTTTTTTAAATTTTTCAACTATACCACATGAACTAAATTTTTAAATTTATTTTAACCAATAAAAAAATCATTACTTCTTTTTAAAGTTTTTCAACCAATAATTAAAGATTTACATATCTAAACCATAGAAACATCATTTTAAAGATTTAAAGGTATAAATGAAGTTTAATCCCTAAAAAATTAAGTTATTGTGAACACACTGATAAAAAAAAAGATAAGACCTAATTTAAAATAATAAACTAAAAACAGATTTAAAAAAAAAGAAAAAAGAATAGCTTAAAATATTAAGCTATATCAGAATATAATAATCCAGTAGCCCTTTGAGCAAAGAATACTAAGTATGGGCTTATTATAATTGAAAGAATTGATAATGTTGGCACATAGTTAAATATAACAGATGTAACCATCCCAATAACACCAATAATTACAAAAACTAATAAGATTACTATAATTACTTTACGTACACCAATTCGTTTTATATCTTTAGCTGCTTCAAAAATGTTTAAAGCTTCACTTAAACTACCCGTATTTGCCAATCTTGCTTCAGCCATGGATTGGAGGAATAAAAAGATTACAAATACAATTAGAGCAACAATAATGAGAATAGCTAAAGGAACTATTAATTCAATTATTGCTTGAGACAATGCCTCAAATGCAATATCCGGAGAACTTGTCAAGAAAATATTTGGATAGAGTGAAGAAATCTCTTGAGCAACTGCCATAAGTTTGTCATTAATATTTATAAGATATCCTACAACTCCCACAATAAAAGCAGGAATTATAAAGTAAACGATTGCAACAATAAAGTTTAAAAAACCTGTAATAAAATTATCCCACCATTTAAACTCAGGAACTTCATCATCAAGGTCAATACCAGATTTAATAATGCTGATTTCATAACCAGACATTACCCATCCAATTAACATTGCAAATACAAGAGTTAATCCGCCTATTAAAATGTACTCAGAGCCAATAAACCCTAATAAATAGGAGAATATTCCTCCAAAAGTAAATGTTGCAACTAATACTGACAATACAACATAAATTGAGAAGGTTCCTAAGTTTTTAGATGGAAATAGAAAAGAATCTTTAATTATTTCCATTATTTCCATATTAACACCCATAATATAATTTTAAAACTCTCTAATGAGACATTAATATTTTTTTTAAAAAGTAATATTTAAAATTTGTTTAAAAAAAATAAGAATTAAAAATAAGAATTTAAAAGATTAAGGATTTAAAAAGATAAGATAAAAAAAGATTAGAAAATAGATAAAAAAGATTAACGATTTAAAAAGATAAGATAAAAAAAGATTAGAAAATAGATAAAAAAGATTAACGATTTAAAAAGATAAGATAAAAAAAGATTAGAAAATAGATAAAAAAGATTAAAAAAAATAACAATGAACAATACAAAAGAATAAATAATTAATTTTCATTAGAATATATACTATAAAGTACAAACTTTAAATATATAATGTTTAATTTACAAACCTACTTTGTTCTAAAATTTTAAAATTAATACTTGGCGCTGATTATATGGAAATTATTAAGGGAAAAGAAATTCCGAAAAAAAGTTTAAAAAGAAGTTTAATCGTATTTATTGGAAATATGATAGGAATATATCTTATAAGTATTTTAGGTTTAGGAGTCGAAATTAGCCAAACTGGTGACATATTCCTTTTAGTATTATTCCTAGGTATAGTAAATGCAATACTCTGGCCTATTTTAACAAGAATAGCTATGCCATTTTTAGTATTGACCTTCGGAATAGGTTCATTAATATTAAACGGACTCCTTCTTCAATTACTCGCACCATCATTTGGAATAGAAATCAAAGGTGCTGCAATGATTCTTGCACCTTTAGGAATGGCGGCCGTTACAACAGTGCTATCTAGCTTAATAACAATTAATGATGACAGTTCCTATTACAGATCCGTTTTAAATGATGCCAAAAAGAATGCAAAAAATGAAGTCAAGGATTATCCAGGCGTTATAATCGTTGAAATTGACGGACTTGCATATAATGTTTTATGTGAAGCAGTTGAAAAAGGAGACATGCCAACTCTTAAAAAAATGATTGAAAGCGAAGACTACAATCTTAGAATGTGGGAAACTGACTTGTCTTCCCAAACCGGTGCAAGCCAGGCAGGAATCCTTCATGGAAATAATGAAGGCATCGTTGCATTCAGATGGATAGAAAAGAGCAATGGCAATCAGATGATGCAATGCTCTGGAATCAGCAATGTGCCGGAATTGGAAAAGAGAATTTCAGATGGTAATGGATTGCTTGTAGAAAATGGAGCAAGCAGATCTAATTTATTCTCTGGAGATACTGACAATGTAATATTTACATTCAGTAAGATAATGGACTTTGGAAAACTCTATAATAAGGCATGGTACTCAGTATTTTCCAATCCAAGCAATTTTGCACGTATTGTCTCATTGTTCCTTGCAGATATTGTACGTGAAATCTGGTCACAAATCACACATTCCATCAAAAACATAAGGCCAAGAATCAACCGTGGAATAGCTTATATTCCAACAAGAGCTGCTACAAACGTCTTTATGAGAGAAATCAACACTTCAACCTTAATCGGAGACATGATGGTTGGAGATGTTGATGTTGCATACTCAACATATTTAGGCTATGACGAAATAGCTCACCACTCTGGAGTCAGAGACAGTGACGCATGGATAGCATTAAGGCAAATGGACCAGCAAATCAAACACTTGACCGATGCAAACAAATATTCTCCAAGAGATTATCAATTCGTAATTCAATCTGACCATGGCCAAACAAACGGAGCCACATTTACCCAAAGATATGGTCAAACCTTTGAGGACTTTGTAAAATCATTGCTTCCAGAAGACATGACCATGTTTGCAAAAATGACTTCAAATGATGACCATTTTGTAGGGGATTACACTCCATTTGCAAGAAAAGATAAAAAAATAGAGAAAGAGAAAGAAGAAGCTAAGGAATTAAGTGACTCTGAAGTAATTGTACTGGCTTCAGGTAACCTTGCAATGATCTATTTAACCCAATGGACTAATAGATTAAGCTATGAGGAACTTAACAGCTATTTCCCTGAACTGATACCTGGCCTTATAAATAATGAATATGTTGGTTTTATTTTAGTTAAATCCCAAGAACATGGCGATTTAGCCATTGGAAAGAATGGAACATACTACTTAGACAGGGATGAAATCGATGGTGAAAACCCTCTTCTTGGATTTGGAGACAATATCGTTAAACATCTAAAAAGAACCAGTTCATTTGAACATACACCAGATATCTTGGTTAACAGTTTCTATGATGAGGAAGCTGATGAGGTATGTGCATTTGAAGAATTGGTTGGAAGCCATGGAGGAGCAGGCGGAGATCAATCCAAACCGTTCATATTGTACCCTTCAAGCTGGAATGTCAGCGATGATGAAATCATCGGTGCAGAAAACATCTATAAACTATTAAAAGAGAATTTAGCTGAATTAAAAAAATAACTAACACTAAAAAAACTATAAATAACTGTAATTTAAATGTTAAAAAATAATAGAAAAAACAATAAGATATGGTCACCACCAACCATATCTAAAAAAAAATAAGTAGTTAAAAACAAGAATAGAAAAGATATGGGCACAATTAATCCATATCTTATTCTTTATTATTACTATTTTTAATTAATGATTCCAACTCATCTAAACGTTTGTTTAACTCTTTTTCACGTTTTTGATTATGTCTCATCATAATTGCAGCGGTTAATGTTGCAGTACCTACACCAGATATGATGTATCCGCTCCAAACTAAAACCAAACTGGTCAATTTACCAATGCCTGAGTTACCAAGTATTGCATAACCATTACTTGTAAATGCATTTGAAACCATTACAGCAGAATTTAAAGGTTCAACACCTTCCACAAATAGTGTGATAATGAAGCTTATAAAAACTATAGCGAATAATAGTATGATTGTTATTCCAAGCCCATTTGTTTCAGTATATTTCCTAAATTTATCGAAGTATACCTTGATGAAATATGCATAAACAAGAATATGCATCAAATAAATTGGCCAAATCATTAGAAAATCATTGAAAACAAGGAATATTATAGCTTCAAAAGGAACCAAGAGGAAGAACAATATCTTATTTTTCAAATAACTATAATCCAAAGTTAAAGCGACATAGACTGACACAAGAATTTGTAAAACAGCAATCGCGAATACCTCATTAGCTTGAACTATCATGATGTATAATATAAAAGCAAAGAATATTAACATCATTACCAAATAATAAACTTGCTTTAATGTTTCAAGTTCCTCATCAGGGAAATATTCTCCTGGATTTAAAATTCTGCTTTTACTATTCAATAATCTTACATGAATAAATTTTCCAACTGCAAATAACACACCAAATATTAAAATTGGAATTATTAATTCACAGACAACTTTAAAAATCTCCATATTAATACATATATCAATACATATATTTTAATCTTTTATTTTTTTTAAGGGGTTTGTCAATAAATATAGCTAGGTTCATTAACTTCCTTTACATCATCACTCTCTTTTACCTCACCAATCAGCAATGGCGAATTAGGATTATGCAACTTTTGGTTCTTTTTAACCAGCTTCATGTTGCTGTTGGCGTAACACACTTTAAATTATCTACTACTTTTTAGTGAATTTTGTTTCCACATTTAACAAACAAATATAACTTGTCAAATGCCTTACAAAAATTGGACATACAAACCATTAACCTATATAAAAATCTTAACTGTTATGAGATACTCATCAATTTTTCAATTATCCTAAGATTTTTTAATCTTATAATATAATAGATATAAAAAGTGTTTAAAAATAACTGATTTTGTAAAAACATTGTTTTGACAAGTTTCTACACATTTTGAGCAATGCCTGCACTTTTCAATATCCATCAGAATATAATCATCAAATGTTTGAATCAGATTAAAATCACATGCCTTTGCACATTCCCCACAACCAATACAATTTTTCCATACCTTATACATACAAATCAAAATTATATTATGCTTAATATTATGTCGAATACACCCATCATTTGAAGGCCAATATATGATATTACGATTACCTGCAGCGCTTTTAATTTTGTAGGATTGATTTTTTTAGATAGGTTAGCAGCATATCCGGATACAATAATGCTAGTTATTGTTAAAAATACGAATTGAAGCAAGTTGACATAACCTAATGAAAAATCCGGCAATCCTTGAACACCCCAACCTAAAACAATATAACAGATTACCCCTGCAAGTGTGGTTGCGATGCTTAATGCTGAAGTTGTTCCGATAGTATTTGTTATTGGATATCTCAAATATGCCACGAAAATCGGTATGATAAATGCTCCTCCTGCGGGACCTATCAATCCGCTTGCAAGACCACATGCAAATGCAATAGAGTAAAATAATCCTGCATCAGTTTTAATATTATCTAAAGAGGTAGGAGATTTTATTAAAACTAAAAATACTGTTGATACTATACATATTACACCAAACAAAATCTTTAAAACCTCAACATCTATGTATTGAGATATGACTGCACCCAGAATGGCACCTACAAAACCAAAGACCATCATTGGTTTTAGGTGCTGTTTTACTATTAGATTGTTTTGTTTGTGCTTTCGTGTACTGTTTATCATCGTGACACAGATAACTGCAAGACCTGTTGCAAAGGTAACCGTTAGGGACGTTTTAGGATCACATCCAATTGAGGTTAAAAGATAATATTGGATTGGAGTGATTACAATTCCACCGCCAATCCCCAAAAGGCCTGCCATGAAACCTGCAAAGCAACCTCCAATCAACAGCAAAACAACATAAAAAAGCAAATCCATTATTGCACCATGCGCCCTATTGAAATTTAAATCTTAATCAAATCTTTAAATTTTTGCACAGATTTCCTTAATTTCACCTTCTACTTCCTCAAGGTTAATTTCTTTTTGGGAAAGGTTGCTTTGAGCTATGTGTGAATTATATTCAAGTTCCCCAACGACAGATATGTCATCATCCAATTGTTCCAATACCAAATCTTTAGTATTTTCATCAATTTTATTCAATATTACCATATATTCTTTGGATGCCTCTTTTGATAATGATCCTATTTTATTTGCCAACAATATTGCATCGCTTGACGGGTCAACTATTGAAATGAGTTTGTCTGCAGACTCAATTACTCCTCTTCCAATGTGTTCTATTCCCGCTGAGGTGTCGACCAATATTACTTCATTGTCTTGTAATTCAATGTGATTTAGGAAGTCTCTTGTAAGATTTCCCATCGGACAGGCACAGCCTTCATCAGGGTCGTTGATTTTTCCGGATTCAATGAATCCTATATTTCCGTTCCATGTCACATAATCGGAAGGTAAATCTGATAATTTCATATTATCCAAAATATCTATTGAATCTGAGGCTGCGCCATCTTTCAGGTTGATTTTTTCTAAAACCATACCTTTAATTCCTACTTTTAAAATTTCACCCATTATCTTATCTCTTCCACCATAATATTCCATTAATGAAGTGTCTGCAACATCAACATTAAGCATCTTGTTCAATCCGAGGTTTCCCTCATCCATATCAATTATTAATACTTTATTGTTTTTTGACAATTCCTTTGCAATTAATGATATGAATGTGCTCTTTCCACATCCTCCTCTTCCATTGATAAATATTTTTTCTTTCATTTAATTCACTTTCCATAATTTGTGTTTTAAATTATATTATAAATAAACTACAATTAAAAGGTTTTGTAACAAAAAGGTAACAAAAATAATAAGTAACCGTGTGATATCCTCTTTAAAGTAATACTTTTTAAAAATATTTAAAGGAAAAGGTTTAAATTTAACAATAGGTGCAAAAATGACAATTAAAAGAAAATTTGATAAACTGCCCCCATACTGTCAATTTGAAAAAAATCTGAATCTTATTAAAAACAAATGGACAGTATACATTTTAAGGGACATGATTCTTGGAAAAAAATATTTCAGCGATTTCAAAGAGGACAAGCCTGAACTGTCCAATAAAATCCTAACACAAAGACTTAAGGAACTGGAAGAAAACAACATCATCGAAAAAAACATCAAAGATAATGAAACATCATATCACCTGACTGAAAAAGGCCACAGGCTTCAAAACATATTATACGAACTCGCCATTTTCAATCTTGAAGAGGAATATCATGGAGAGGAACTGGAAAAAATTAAAAAAGAATTTGAACAGTTAAAATATGGGGGAAACCAAAAATGAATAATATTGCTTATCTTTTACTTGCAATTCTATTTGAAACCAGTGCCACATCACTGTTAAAAGTTGCTGAAGGTTTCACTAAACCATTGCCAACAATAGCATCAATCATATTATACATATTATCATTTTACAGTCTCAGCAACTGCCTAAAAACAGCACCAATAGGAGTTGCATATGCCATTTGGTCAGCATTGGGAATCGTGCTTGTGACAATTGTAGGGATTATCGCTTTCAAACAGACCCCTGATTGGGCTGCTATCCTTGGACTTTTACTTATCATTATAGGTGTAGGGGTGCTAAATCTATTCTCAAAAATGAGCTTACATTAATTATGAATTATTTTTTAAAAAAAAAACTAAAAGTCAAAACAACTTAGTTTGTAAATCAATATAGCTAGGTTCATTAACTTCATTTACAACATCCCCATCTTTAACATCCCCAATCAGCAACGGTGAATCTGGATCATGCAACTTCTGGTTCCTTTTGACCAACTTCATGTTGCTGTTGGCGTAACAATATAGAAATTATCTACTACTTTTAGTGAAATTTGTTCTACAACATACGAACAGATAAGGGCGAAAAGTAGCGGAATTATCTACTACTTTAGCAATAGATATTAAACAAATATTACTTATCAAATGCTCTAACAAAAATTGGATATAATAATCATTAACATATATAAAACCAATTATAAAAATTTTTAAATTAAACCAAGGAGGAAGTGTATGCCCGAATTCAAACTTATTGAAAAGTTACTATACAAAAGCGAACAGAACGATATAGAAGCTGAGTTTATAATTGGAAACGAAACATTATGGTCAAGTCAAAAAGTCATAGCAGAAATATTTGGAACAACATCAGCCAATATTTCAATGCATTTCTCAAATATAATCCAAGAAGGAGAGCTAGATGAAAAAGAAGTAAGCATATCTTCTAAAGACCTTTTTAAAGACAATCCCAATTTTATTAAGAAATCCTTAAAAAAATCAAATAATCGAGGTAGGCCCCAAAAATGGTATAATCTTGACGCAATCATATCAATAGGATACAGAATAAACAGTAAAGAAGCAACACAGTTCCGCCGTTGGGCCAATAAAATATTAAAGGAATATATGATAAAAGGATTTGTCATCGATAAAGAACTTCTGAAAAAAGGTGGAAGATTTACAGAAGACTATTTCGATGAATTATTAGAAACCAT
This sequence comes from Methanobrevibacter ruminantium M1, assembly GCF_000024185.1. Taxonomy (NCBI): domain Archaea; kingdom Methanobacteriati; phylum Methanobacteriota; class Methanobacteria; order Methanobacteriales; family Methanobacteriaceae; genus Methanobrevibacter; species Methanobrevibacter ruminantium. The sequence goes on along the minus strand of NC_013790.1, from coordinate 534,699 downwards.
ACGAGAAATAAGGGCTTCAGAGAGAAGATTCAATCAAAAAATCACAGACATTTATGCAACAAGCTTTGATTATAACAAAGATGCAGACATAACAAAAGAATTCTTTGCCACAGTACAAAACAAACTGATATTTGCAATAAGCAACCATACTGCAGCAGAACTCATAGAAACACGAAGCGATATTGAAAATCCTCATATGGGCTTGACAACCTGGAAAAAAGCACCAAATGGAAAAATACTACAAAGTGACGTGGTCATATCCAAAAATTATTTGAATCAAAATGAATTATCAAGATTAAATAGTTTAGTAGAAGGTTTTTTGAATTTAGCCGAATCACGCGCAGAGGATAGAATCCCAATGGGTATGAAAGATTGGAAAGAACTGCTGGATGACTACCTTAAACTTCGAAGGCTGCCAATTCTTGTTGGCAAAGGTAAGATATCTGCTGAAGAAGCACGAGAACATGTGCTTGAAAAATATGAAAAATTCAGAGTAGTGCAAGATGAAAACTTCATTTCTGACTTTGATCAAATGATTTTAGATATTAAACGTCTAGAAGGAAAATAATATAATTTAGTTTAAAATAATTTTTGTTGTAAATCAATATAACTGAGTTCATTGACTTCTTTTACAACAACACCAATCATCAATGGCAAATCGGATTATGAAACCTCAAAGAATTATTCAAAAAAAGCATCAATTCAAATTGCAAGAATAATTGAGCTTACATCAGACATCAAGATGATTGAAATTCAATTATTTATCGTTTTTATAGTCAATGATTGCAAATATCCTTTTGATGCTTGAAAATGAAGTTTCAATAGTGGCCATCGAGGAACTTAGCTTTTTAATAGGATCTGTTAATAATTGCCCATACATAATAACTGCCAATAGAGTCCCTATCTGAATCTCATTACCTGCTAAAAAGTAAATCCCCGCAATATAAACAGTTATCTTACTTATATTTGTTAAAAGGGTTGTAACAGGCACCATAAAATTAGTAACGTTTTTGGATTTGACATAATAGTCAATTACAGTTTGATTCATTTTTTTAAACCCTTTTTCATGGAATGAATCACGATTTGACAGGCCTCTTTCAAAATAGCTCATCAATCTCCCCAACTGCATTTGATGACCATCGTAATAGTTTTTAGATTTGACATCACATACATAAAAGCAAACGGCATAAACCGGCAATATCACAAGGTATATTAAGCTCAACCTGAAGTCTGTCATCACAATCAACACTATTACAAAGACTATAAATAGAATCTGCGCATAAATTTCAGTAAATTTAGATGAAACAAACTCCCTGATGTTCATCACATCGTTGTTTAGTCTGGATAGAACAAGACCCTTTGAATTTTCCTGAATGAAATCGGAACCAACAGCATCAAGCTTATCAAATAATTTCACTCTTAAATCATATGCTACTTTTTCACCTGTGGCCCCCATGATTCTCTTTGGAGGTAATTTAAACAGATATCCTACTGAATACAATACCAGCAACAGGGCAAGACTAATGTAGATAGCAGGGTCATTAGTTGAATTCCAATTGGAAGCCAATAAATCAACTGTTTTTCCGGCAACTTTTGGGGCATAAACCATGCACAATGTGGATATCGTAAGTAAAATCATTGATATTCTTACTTTGGCCTTATCCTCTTTTAACAATGCAGTGAATTTTTCAGAGATACCCTTTCTTTCATCCCATATGCCCTTAGCCTCTTGAGCAATATCCTCCTCAACAATCTCTATTTCCTTCAGATTATCATTTGTATTGGATTTTATGATTTTATCTTCAATATTCAAGACTTCCTCCAAACGCACAGAAGTGGCATATGCACGTGGCCATCTGTCAATTAATGCAGGAATATTAGCTAGAGTAGTGATGAAGTAGGCAACATATACCAGAATAATGAATGAATCAATTACACTATCAGTTTCAAATCCAATGGTGTATCCTGAATTAACCATTGCCAATGTAACCAGGACAATAACATATAAACCCCACATTAATATTGGTCCGAGGTAACATTGACTTTTAATATAGATGACATTTTTATCATAGGAGTTCTCACATGCCTTTTCAAATTCGACTTCATACTCCTGTTTGTTAAATGGAATCCTGCCAGCTATATCATTGATTTTGGATAAGAATAATAAATTTAGTTTACCATATGTCTTTTTAGCTCTGAAAAATATTTCCACAATCTGTTTCATTCTAAAAATTATGATTGCAGAAAGAACACCAATAAATCCTAAGAAAAATAATGCATAAGTTCCATCAATCAATGCTATTTCATATACAATTGCTACGAATGTAACTGGAATAAGCATTAACTGTTCGAGTATCATCACTATAAATCCCTGTTCGGAGGACATACCTCTGGTTGACCTTGTAACTAGCCCTGAAATTTTAAATTTATCAATTTCCTCACGAGGCAAGTTCATCAGAATATGGAATATTTTCTCACGGACAGTATATGCTGATTTTGAAGCCACTCTTGTTGTGAGAAAAGAGATGACATAAACGGCAATCATTGAAATGACGGTATACATTAACATATATAATCCTGATTTGAAAAGCAAATCAACGTTCTGTTCTTTGACTCCAGTCAAAGCCGCACCGAACAAATCAATTATTTCCATTTGAACGAATGTCTGAATGATTATTAATGCGAAAATAAACACTATTGTTTTCCATTGGAATTTTAATGCAACACTCAAAAACTTTTTCATGATAATAATTTAGTTTTAAAATTATAAATATTACATTATATGCAAAACATATCTTTTAATATATTCCACATACCACCAATTAAGTAATTATACTATTCATATTTAAGTAATTATACTAATTTTATTTAAGCAATTACTAATTTATTTTAAGAAATATATCAAAAAAAATAAATAAAAAATTTAATCATATTTTTATAGATATTATTAATTATAAACTATTTAAAATTATTTATTTTAATAATAAACGATTAAAATAAAATAAAACAATATTTAAGAATGATAACAATATTATAATTTCAAAACAATAATTTTATTGGCGAAATCAAATCAATGTTTGTTGGCTGTCAATATAGCTGGGTCATTTACCTCTTTTACAACTCCCTCTCTTTAATCTCAGCAAGTATCAACGGAGAATTAGGATTGTGTCACTTCTGGTTCCTTTTGACCAGTTCCATATTGGCGTGGGCATAATAATAACCAAATTCTCCGATACGTATAGTGAAATTTGTTCGTGAACAGTGAAAACAATATTGCTTGGCAAATTCTTTCTCAATGACACATTATAACCCGTATAAATGTGGCCAATTATTGTAATTACATTAATTTTTGAAATTGATTTATTAAGGACAAAGTTGTATAACCTTTTTTTGTGAGCAGGTATTCGCCACGGTCTTGTTTTTGTGAGATTAAACCTGCATCCTGTAGTTTTTCAAGGTGGAACAGTAGGTTTCCTCCCCTTAATTTAGTTAAATGTGAAAGTTGAGTATATGATTTGTTTTCTACATATAACGATTCTATTATGATAACCCTTTGCTTGCTCGATAACGGTTCAAATACATCGGAAATTAACATATCCACATCCAACTTTTCAATCGGTTCATTTTCATTAAGTTCATATGACACATTAATGGAATTGATCATCTTCAACTCTTCAAAGAAGTATTCCTTAAAGTTATTGTAGCATGGACTACATTCTACGCCACATACAGAATAAAATTTTTCATCCAGCTGTTCATTAAGTTTGTTGAGGTCTGTTTCTTGAGTATTTAAAAAAAGTTCTTTGAACTCTTGGACTATAAATTGTTTGCACTCTTCATTTTTGCAATTTGGGAGATAAAATTCACTACACTTCTCCCCCAGATTGTCTGCAAAATTTTTCTTGATTGAATTAGAGTAGGTGTCCCTAATGCTTTCAATGGCAGTTTGAAGGTTTTGATTGTAATTATTTTCTTTTATTGTAATCAATTCATTTTCTATTCTGTCCAGTCTTTTGATTATTTCATCACTTTCACTCATGTAATAGTCTTTGTAGGAGTGAATTTAAAAATGTTTCTATAGTGTTGTTAAAGGTTACCATTATGCACCTGCTACATTTATATAACGATTAACTATATTAATACGATCTCATATATCATAATATATAATAACTTTAAAGTTATTTCAACAAAGGAGAGTATTAATTATGGCAAAATATATCGTTATAAATGGAAGTACAAGAAAAGGAAACTCATATGCAATTGCAAATTTCATCAAAGAAAAAATTGATGGAGACGTTGAAATATTCAATATAAAAGATAAAGAAATCGGATTTTGTCAAGCTGATAATGCTTGTAAGGCAAAAGACGAATGCATAGTTCAAGATGATGCATATGATTTAATCAATGATCTGGAAGAATGTGACGGTGCATTTATTATCACCCCTATTTTCTTTGGAAGGCTTCCTGGAATGGTCGATGCTTTAATTGACAGATTCTATTCCAAATTCAATCCTGCAAAAGAGATGAAAGCACCAGACGAATCAAAAAAAATAGGTATAGTATTCAGCTATGGTGGAGGAGAAGCAGATTACACACCTGTAGCTGAACATGTCGCATTTGAATTTGGAGTATTAAGATTTGGTGCTCACAAAAATGTTATGTGTAGTGAAAACAATGATCCTAAAGGATTTGAAAGTAAAGACGACCAACAAAGCCAAATTAATGAGTTAATTAGTTGGGTTTGTGAGTAGTAATACAATTCAAGGAAGGTTTTAAAATGAAAATTGCAATAAGATATTATTCAAAAACTGGAAATACTGAAAAACTTGCAGAAGCAATAGGTGAAGCTATCGGTGTTGCTCCAAAAACAATAGATGAACCTTTAAACGAAGATGTTGACATATTGTTCTTGGGAAATAGTGTATATAATGCTGGAGCAGATTCAAAAGTCAAGGAATTCCTCAAAAATATTGATGTGAATGTTGGAAGTATTGTTAATGTCTCATCCGCAGCTCTTATCGAATCAACCTATAAGCAAATAAAAAAAGAAGCTGAAAAATGTGGATTAAACATGGATGATAGAGAATTCCATTGCAGAGGACAATTTAAATTCGTTCATAGAGGTCATCCAAACGAAGAAGATATAAACGAAGCCGTAAACTTTGCTAAAAGTATTGTCAGATAGTTTTCTCTTCTTCTTTTTTCTTTAAACACAATCTTGTACATTAAACTTCCTCGCCTTCCATAATGTGGGCCAGTTCAATAGTATTGAATGCAGGTAAAGCAGAGATTGTCTCTATTGAAAATGTAATTTTCTCTTAATATAAACATACCCCAATATTGCAAAACTAAAAATCAAAGCAACCTAGTTTGTGAATCAATATAGCTGGGTTCATTAACCTCTTTTACAACATCACCATCTTTAACTTCCCCAATCAGCAAGGGCGAATCTGGATTATGCAACTTTTGGTTCCTTTTGACCAGCTTCATGTTGGAGTTGGCGTAACAATAATTGCTTGTCATCAATTGTTTATAAATAATTTCAGCATCTTACCCTCAACTTTTCCAATAATACTCAAGTAGTTACCTTTGCATCATTAGTTGGTTCAGGTTATGTCAGTGATTATAGTAGATGTTCAGGATTTGTATTTCCACCATCCCAGTTTCACCCAGTATAGATGAAAATATTTAATTATCATGATTTCTAAAAAAAGTAGTGTAGAGAGAACATAAGTATGACAACTTTCGCATGCCCTTTCATAAAATACCTCAATTATGTTAATTAATAATATTTTACTTTTTTAAATTATATATAATTAATAGCTACTTTTTCTTTTCATGAATATTAATTCAAAATATTTGTATAAAGTTGATTGAAAAATATGCATAAGTGGTAGAACTTTTTCGTGAGTTTCAATGAAACAATGTTCTCTAACCTTTTTTACAACATCATCATCTTTAACATCACCAATCAACAAAGGAGAATCAAGATTGTGCAACTTTTTGTTCCTTTTGACTAGCTTCATGTTGCTGTTGGCGTAACACACTTTAAATTATCTACTACTTTTTAGTGAATTTTGTTTCCACATTTAACAAACAAATATAACTTGTCAAATGCCTTACAAAAATTGGACATACAAACCATTAACCTATATAAAAATCTTAACTGTTATGAGATACTCATCAATTTTTCAATTATCCTAAGATTTTTTAATCTTATAATATAATAGATATAAAAAGTGTTTAAAAATAACTGATTTTGTAAAAACATTGTTTTGACAAGTTTCTACACATTTTGAGCAATGCCTGCACTTTTCAATATCCATCAGAATATAATCATCAAATGTTTGAATCAGATTAAAATCACATGCCTTTGCACATTCCCCACAACCAATACAATTTTTCCATACCTTATACATACAAATCAAAATTATATTATGCTTAATATTATGTCGAATACACCCATCATTTGAAGGCCAATATATGATATTACGATTACCTGCAGCGCTTTTAATTTTGTAGGATTGATTTTTTTAGATAGGTTAGCAGCATATCCGGATACAATAATGCTAGTTATTGTTAAAAATACGAATTGAAGCAAGTTGACATAACCTAATGAAAAATCCGGCAATCCTTGAACACCCCAACCTAAAACAATATAACAGATTACCCCTGCAAGTGTGGTTGCGATGCTTAATGCTGAAGTTGTTCCGATAGTATTTGTTATTGGATATCTCAAATATGCCACGAAAATCGGTATGATAAATGCTCCTCCTGCGGGACCTATCAATCCGCTTGCAAGACCACATGCAAATGCAATAGAGTAAAATAATCCTGCATCAGTTTTAATATTATCTAAAGAGGTAGGAGATTTTATTAAAACTAAAAATACTGTTGATACTATACATATTACACCAAACAAAATCTTTAAAACCTCAACATCTATGTATTGAGATATGACTGCACCCAGAATGGCACCTACAAAACCAAAGACCATCATTGGTTTTAGGTGCTGTTTTACTATTAGATTGTTTTGTTTGTGCTTTCGTGTACTGTTTATCATCGTGACACAGATAACTGCAAGACCTGTTGCAAAGGTAACCGTTAGGGACGTTTTAGGATCACATCCAATTGAGGTTAAAAGATAATATTGGATTGGAGTGATTACAATTCCACCGCCAATCCCCAAAAGGCCTGCCATGAAACCTGCAAAGCAACCTCCAATCAACAGCAAAACAACATAAAAAAGCAAATCCATTATTGCACCATGCGCCCTATTGAAATTTAAATCTTAATCAAATCTTTAAATTTTTGCACAGATTTCCTTAATTTCACCTTCTACTTCCTCAAGGTTAATTTCTTTTTGGGAAAGGTTGCTTTGAGCTATGTGTGAATTATATTCAAGTTCCCCAACGACAGATATGTCATCATCCAATTGTTCCAATACCAAATCTTTAGTATTTTCATCAATTTTATTCAATATTACCATATATTCTTTGGATGCCTCTTTTGATAATGATCCTATTTTATTTGCCAACAATATTGCATCGCTTGACGGGTCAACTATTGAAATGAGTTTGTCTGCAGACTCAATTACTCCTCTTCCAATGTGTTCTATTCCCGCTGAGGTGTCGACCAATATTACTTCATTGTCTTGTAATTCAATGTGATTTAGGAAGTCTCTTGTAAGATTTCCCATCGGACAGGCACAGCCTTCATCAGGGTCGTTGATTTTTCCGGATTCAATGAATCCTATATTTCCGTTCCATGTCACATAATCGGAAGGTAAATCTGATAATTTCATATTATCCAAAATATCTATTGAATCTGAGGCTGCGTCATCTTTCAGGTTGATTTTTTCTAAAACCATACCTTTAATTCCTACTTTTAAAATTTCACCCATTATCTTATCTCTTCCACCATAATATTCCATTAATGAAGTGTCTGCAACATCAACATTAAGCATCTTGTTCAATCCGAGGTTTCCCTCATCCATATCAATTATTAATACTTTATTGTTTTTTGACAATTCCTTTGCAATTAATGATATGAATGTGCTCTTTCCACATCCTCCTCTTCCATTGATAAATATTTTTTCTTTCATTTAATTCACTTTCCATAATTTGTGTTTTAAATTATATTATAAATAAACTACAATTAAAAGGTTTTGTAACAAAAAGGTAACAAAAATAATAAGTAACCGTGTGATATCCTCTTTAAAGTAATACTTTTTAAAAATATTTAAAGGAAAAGGTTTAAATTTAACAATAGGTGCAAAAATGACAATTAAAAGAAAATTTGATAAACTGCCCCCATACTGTCAATTTGAAAAAAATCTGAATCTTATTAAAAACAAATGGACAGTATACATTTTAAGGGACATGATTCTTGGAAAAAAATATTTCAGCGATTTCAAAGAGGACAAGCCTGAACTGTCCAATAAAATCCTAACACAAAGACTTAAGGAACTGGAAGAAAACAACATCATCGAAAAAAACATCAAAGATAATGAAACATCATATCACCTGACTGAAAAAGGCCACAGGCTTCAAAACATATTATACGAACTCGCCATTTTCAATCTTGAAGAGGAATATCATGGAGAGGAACTGGAAAAAATTAAAAAAGAATTTGAACAGTTAAAATATGGGGGAAACCAAAAATGAATAATATTGCTTATCTTTTACTTGCAATTCTATTTGAAACCAGTGCCACATCACTGTTAAAAGTTGCTGAAGGTTTCACTAAACCATTGCCAACAATAGCATCAATCATATTATACATATTATCATTTTACAGTCTCAGCAACTGCCTAAAAACAGCACCAATAGGAGTTGCATATGCCATTTGGTCAGCATTGGGAATCGTGCTTGTGACAATTGTAGGGATTATCGCTTTCAAACAGACCCCTGATTGGGCTGCTATCCTTGGACTTTTACTTATCATTATAGGTGTAGGGGTGCTAAATCTATTCTCAAAAATGAGCTTACATTAATTATGAATTATTTTTTAAGGGGTTTGTCAATAAATCCAACAGTTGTCAGTGCCACTATAACAAAATAGAAATAATCAAAAGGATTGTAGCTGGTTCCAAACACGTAAAACAGAGCTGTGAATGTCATTATAATGATTGCTATTGCAATTATGATTTTGTGAAACTCTGTCTTTTTGAAGAAATCTTCAAAGGACCCCATTCGGGCAAAGCTTATCACCCTTATTAACCTTAACATTCTAAGGTATCCTAAAATGGTTCCTGGAAAATTAACGGGCATAAATAGTTCAATTATAAAATCAAATGGTATTGATGCAATCAAAAGCAGAAGATATCCCTGTCAAGCAGGAACTTTTTCTTTGACGGTGCCTTGTATAAAAAATAAAAGAATTCTCCCAAAAGGATTATGCAGACTAAAAGGTCAAAATGTTCAATGTGAGCCATTGTAGGTTCTGAAACATTTAGTATGAGTGAAACTGTAATCAATATAAAATCAAAAATTATAATATATGGCAAGATTCGATTATACCATAATTCCCATCTTTCATTAATTGTTCTTTTCATTCTGCAAACCTCATAAGATATTAAGTGCACCTTTTAAAATATAGTTATAGATAATAATCTATTTCAACTACTTATTAAATCTTTAATTTTTTAGGGTGTCCGCCAAAATAAAATTTTGACAACACCAGTTAAAATATGGTTGCTCTGACCTCTAATTTCTCTTGGACAGAAATTTTCTCACAGAAATCAACTATATCTTCTTTATCATTTTTTATTTCTTGTTCTAAGTTAAATAATCGTATTAAATTATAAGCCACGGCATCTAATAGTATTCTTTCTTCTGTCTTTGTTTTTCCTATCACTACTTCGCTTTCTATATGGAATTGTTCCTTTAAAATGCCAAAAGGTCCTTCGACAGATGACCTTTTTGCATATTCTTCCTTATATTCCTCTGTTTCCATTTTTTCCCACATTGCTTTCTTTAAACTTCCGCCATATTCGGTGATTGTTCTGTGGGTTTGGGTGGATGAAAGGCAGTTTTCACGGCAATTGCAAGCCTTACAAGCACCATAATTGGAATATAAACGCTTAATTTTGTCTGGCTTGTCCAAATCATCATTTTTTTCAGTGTATTTGTTGAAAAAATACATTATTTGGCCTTCTGGACATTCAAATGCATCAATTTCAGGGAAGTATTTGAAGTGATCCTTGTGATATGGGTTCTTGTTCAATCTTCCGATTTTTTCCTTGGATTGCTTTCTATCTGGTATAACTCCATTTATTTGATTATCTGCAAGATATGATAAGCTTTCTTCATTCAGATAGATTGTATCTGCCAATACGAATCTTGGTATTACGTTTGTGTTGTTTATTGCCTTATCTACGATTTTTGGCAATTGGTAATGGTCTGTAGGGGCTTGTACGACGTTTATTGCACAAATCATTTTTGTATCGTAATCGACTGCAGATTGGATATTATAGCTTATTTGTGAGTTTCCTTTCTTGCTTTTCATCCAACGTGCTTCTATGTCGGTTACTGGCACTGATTTTTGACCAGACAGTGTGAATTGTGTTTTAATGTCATCCAAGAGGTATAATTTTTCTTGGTTGCTGATTTTTTTATTTTCAAGAATCTCTCGGGCCGGTTTATGGAGTTTATCTAGCTCTTCCTGACTTACACGGCCTCCTTCGAAGTAACGGGTTAATATTTCAGTTTCTTTTTCTGTGATCACTTTATTTTTTGAATTGTATGCTTTTTTGATGGTTCCGTCAATGGAAACTTCGTTGAAATCAGTGTAATCCACATCTGAAGCTTTTTTTAAGGTTGCTTTTAACAATTCATTGTAATATTTGCCGTATTTTTCTCTGTATCGTTGTAATGATCGTTCTGAAGGACAAATTCCATTTCCAACGAATTTATATACGTCATGATATTTTACCATGTCTGCTAAGAATCTCATACTATCAATATGCTCGATTTTAGCATAAATAAGCAATTTTAACATCTCTTTCACAGGAAAACTGTCACGCCCTTTCTTCTTTTTATTTTCTTTGATTCCTAAAAGAGGATAATATTCGTCAATGAAATCCACAACAAAACGAGAAATATGATCCTCTGGAATGTTAAAATCTAAAGTTCTAATGCCTAATTTTATTTGTTCTTCATCAGGAATTCTTTTAACCATAAATAACACCAAAATATTAACCCTTTGTTGATATTATTTATGTTTAAAGTAGTATATAAAGTTTACTATAATATTATTGCTTTATTTCATATTTAAAGAATAATTAACAAGTAAAAAATTTTTTCAAGGTGCAAGCACCAAAATTAAAAGAAAACAATAGAAAAAACATCGAATTTTAAAAAAATAACTAAAATAAATAACTTAAAAAATTGAAAATTTTAAACTTTTTTAAAAAAATAGCTTTTTGGCGGACCCTCTTTATTTAAAAAAAAATGTCAATTCAAAAGACATGATTTTACAAGTTTTAAGCTCACTATTATCTTATAAAAAAACCTATAAAAAACCTAAAAAATCTATTAAAAATCTTATTAAAAAATGATATTAAGTAAAAAGACCAATATTAAAATATCTATAAAATTAAAAATAAAAAATTATTAAATATTTTAATAAATCAACAGGTAACACAATGAAATATAGAACTTTAGGAAAAACTGGAGAAAAAGTTTCCATTTTAGGATTTGGAGCAATGAGATTGCCTCATTTTGAAACTAATGATCAAATTGATGTTAAAACATCTGATGAAATCTTAAGTTATGGAATAGATAATGGAATAAATATTATTGATACTGCTTATTCATATCATGCAAATAACTTATCTGGAAAAGGAAAGTGTGAAGAGTACATTGGAAACTTCCTAAATGAGCATTCTTATAGAGACGAAGTTTTATTGACTGCAAAAATGCCAAGCTGGCTGATAGAGACAAAAGAAGACATGGAAAAAATCTTTGAAAGCCAAATGAAAGATCTTCAAACAGATTGCATTGACTTATACATGCTTCATAGCCTTAATGAAGACTATTGGAAAATGTATAGGGAAATTGGTGCATTTGAATTTATGGACAGTCTTTTAGAAAGTGGAAAAGTAAAGCACATTGGTTTTTCTGCCCATACTGAAATGGATTGGATAGTAGACATTGTAGATGACTATGACAAGTTTGAGTTTGGCCTTACCCAATTGAACTATCTGGACGAGAGATATCAGTCCGGAAGGGAAGGGGTGGAATACATTCACAAGATGGGCCTTGGAACTATGATTATGGAACCTCTTAGAGGAGGACGACTAATCCAGAACATTCCTCAAGACATTATGGACCTTTGGGACACTGCAGAGGAAAAGAGAACTCCTCTTGAATGGGCATTTCAATATCTCTGGAATATGGAAGAAGTCGATACAGTACTCAGCGGAATGAATTCAATCCAACAGGTCAAGGAAAACATTGAGATAGCAAATAAGTCCGAAATAAACTCAATCAGCAAAAATGACTTGAACCTAATCAAGGAAGTTGCATGGGAATATAAGCAAAGAAAGGGAAATGACTGTACAGGATGCCAATACTGCATGCCATGCCCTCACGGAGTGGATGTTGCAGGATGCTTCAGGGAGTACAATATTGCAAAAATGCTGAATAACCCTGCAGGAAGCGCCATGCACTATTTCTCATTGGAAAGCGACACAAGGGCAGACAAATGCATACACTGCGATGACTGCCTATATCATTGCCCACAAATGATTCACATCTCTGAAGACTTAAAGAAGGTAGATGAGTTCTTTGGGCGAAAATACGACTATTTCTAGTGAGATAAGTCTTTAAATCCAGTGCAAACCCACTTAATTTTAAATGAAATATTTGTTCAGAATCCATGAATGAGATAAAAAAATAACAATTGTTATATATGATGATGATAAAATATTAAATAAGGATTTACGATATATATTAATAAGAGATTTCAAGACATAATTAATAATGAAACATATAAGAATTATTTAGAAAAAAATTATAGTAATTATTTAAAAAAATTTATAGGAATGTGGAAATGTGCCAGAAAGATATAAAGGATTTGGATACTGGGATATAGCAACCCGTCAAATGGGCATTGTAAGTAAAAGCCAACAGACAAGATTTAAAGATGCTAAAGTAGCAGTCATAGGATGTGGAGGCATTGGAGGAGAAACAATTTTAATGCTTGCACGTATGGGAATAGGAGAATTAATCATTGTAGATAAGGATGAATTTGACTTATCCAACTTAAACAGACAAGCGATGAGTAGCATAGACACATTAGGACTTTCTAAAGCAGATGTTTCAAAAGAAAAAGTAAGATTAACCAACCCATACACAAAAGTAACTGCAATCAACGAATTCATCAATGAGGATAATGTGGAATACTTCAAGGACTGCGATGTAATATTGGATGCATTGGACAATCTCTATACAAGAGTGATCCTAACAAGATTTGCAAGGGAAAACGGCATTCCTTATGTCCATGGAGCAATCCACGGAACAAAAGGACAGGTTACAGTATTTACAAAGGACACCAAGTCCTATGAAGAGATGTTCTCACTTCCATCCCTTGGAAAGGAACTGGGAGAGGAAACAAAAGAGGAAATATCAAAATTAACAAAGGGAGTTCCTCCTGTAATTGGACCTACCCCAAATATAGTGGGGTGCTTGGAAGCATTTGAAGCTTATAAGTTAATTACAGGCATTGGAGAAGTCACCTATGCTCCAAAGATACTTAATTTTGATCTATTAAACTTAGAATCTTTTAGTGTTTTAGAATTATAACCATTCTAAAACCCCTTTTTTCATACAGCACCAAATCATACAGCACCAAAAATACCTAAACTTATTCTTATGAATTTGGATATCGATTTAATGAATGGGAAAGGACCAATGGAGTCCAAATAATAAAAAACCCCTGATTTTTAACGCCCTAAAACTAGGCCCCATCAATCAAATATTCTACATTATTAAATCCCAACACTTCACTAACTTTGATTTTATCTTGGGAAAAGGACTTTTCAATATCCTTCATCACTTCTCTATTTCCCTCATCTTTCATATTGATAACTATCTTATCACCATAATCAATCAATAATATCTCCACATGGACTTTTTCATTGTTTGAATCAAATATGGTACCTATAATCTTATCCAATGTTTCAATAGATGAATCATCCACATTCAAACTCTTTAAATGATTAAACATTTCAGATTTCACAGCATCATTCTTGCTTTCTAAAGTGTAATTTCTTGTTTTTTCAATCAATCCCCTTCTAATGAAAAACAATCCTGAATATTCGCTATCTTTTCTTTCAACCACCTTAACATAAATGGATACAGCAACTATTGATAGAATAAAACCTAAAGGGAAAGATAGCCAAACGCTGGTTATGCCTATGAATGGATATAATAGGTATGTAAAAAATAATGGTCCAAGAAATTCAGAAATGACTGTAATGATTCCAGATTCCACAGTTCTTTCAATCCCTTCATAATAAAACAAGAGCATAGTTGAAAATGCCATAGGTATGAATGCCAATGAGTATATCCTAATCGCATTTTCCACTAATCCATCATTAGCGGTTTGGTGAAGTTTGAAAAACATCAATAGACCATCAGGATATATTAAGAGGAATGCAGTGAATATCACCGAACAGACCAATGTTATTATAATTGAATTTCGCACAATATGATGAAGATTATAGAAATCATTTTGGGCATAATAAATAGGAACAATGGAAGATAATGTTTCGGCGAATCCCATGATTAAAATGCTTATTAAAAGCAATGCAACCACACATACATTGAATATATCCAAGCCCAGCTCTCCTAAAACTCCGCCAACAATTAAATTCATGATATAGATCAACAATACATTAAAGAAGCCCATGCTTGCCCCTGGAAGACCTATCTTGATTATTTCAATTGTTGAGCGTATCCAAGTCCCAAATTTCAATTCGGAAAAAACGAATCGGAAAGTTCTTTTTGAATCAAAATGATACTTTAAAGTACACAATAATCCAACTGCATAACCTATCATCATCGCAAGTGATGCCCCTTCAATGCCCATATGAAAAACACCAAGGAAGAGATAATCTAAAATTATATTGATAATATTTGCAACAATAATTACTCCTGAAGCAAAATTCGGTTGCCCGTCAACACGAATAAATTGACATAATACTCCCAAGATAGTTGCAATTGGGAAACTGATGAATAAATATGGACTATATGCGTTTACATAAGGCAGTGCTCCAGCAGTCGGATGCAATAGATTAATTAAGGAATCTTTAAATAAAAAGCATACCAATAAAATCAAAACTGATAGAACTATTGTTGCAAGCATTGCAGTTGTGAAATAATGATTGCTTCCACCTTCATCAAATTCCGCCTTTTTATTCAAAGCTAAAATTTGACCTCCCAGTCCAAACAGCCATTCAAATATTGTAATTAACAATACCAAAGGCTCTAAGACCTGTAAAGCCGCCTGTGCATTGTGTCCGATAAAGGTTGATACAAAACTTGCATCAACGACTGAAGCTATGTTTAAAGCCATAGCTATAAGCAGTGACGGCAACAACAATTCCCTAAATTTATGAGTTATATTTCATTTGACATACTATCCACCTTTTATTCAAAATTAAGAGAAATAATTTCATTTGACACGAATTCACCTTTTATTCAAAATTAAGAGAAATAATTTCATTTGACATTAATCCACCATTTATTCAAAATAATCAAACTTATTCAAATAATCAAACAATCGTTTAAGATACTCTTCATCTGCTTCAGGCCAATCAAATCCTAACGAATGAAGAATATCAACAGTCTGTTCAATTTCCACATTCTCCTCGAAATCGTCTTCCTCATCAAAGTCATCAATTGAAAAATCGGCAGTTATTATACCCTGTATATTCTCATTCATGTTTTGTTCGTAAATCTGTTTGAATTCTTCGAAATCCACTTCTTCAATTCCGTAACCGTATGTATTCAATGCATCAACAATATCCCTATGGGAAATATAATGATTATTCATACAATGGAATACCCTGGATTTCTCTGGAGTCTTAGACAATGCAAGTATTCCCTTTGCAACATAATCTATTTGACTCATGTCAACCTTTTCACTAGCCATTGCAGGATTCATAGCTCCTAATTTTTTAATGGTTTTAATGTTATTTAAAAATGCATTTGTATCATAATTTTTCTGGAACACACCATCTGAATAACGGCTCATAAGATTTCCAACTCTGATTATCTTTACTGGAAGCCCTTTAGTTGCAGCTTGCAGAACCGCCCTTTCAGCTAAAAACTTACTGCATACATATTTGTTTTCTAGATCCTGCTCATAATATAATGTCCTTTCATCATATTCCTGATTCGGATATGCCTCTTCATTTAAGGAGTATGATGAAAGAACGCTGATTGTTGATATCTGTACATATTTTATGTTATTTCTAGTTTGGGCAAATTTAAGTCCATTGATTACTCCATCGACATTCACCCTGAAGATATAATCATCGGCAGTATAATGCTTTACAAGTGCGGCCGAATTTATCACCGTATCAATAGGCTCATCCTCAAGCTGTTTAAAATCATCGATTTCAGTTATGTCCCCTTCGATTGGAATGATGCGTGAGCCGACGAGATCAGTGAAATCCTCATCAAAGTAATCATTCATCACATCAATCAACCGTTCCTGACAGGAATCAAACTTGCCTTTCCTTAACATACAATAGATCTTTCCTTCCTCACTTTTGATGAATTCATATAGGATATGGATTCCTAAAAATCCTGTAGCTCCAGTCAATAGGACATTGCCCAATTCCAGATTTTCACCATCAAAGAAGTTTTCCCATGTATTCTCTTGGAGAAGCTCATTGATTTCGCCATAATTGTAGTTTTTGATGATATCATCAGTTAAATCCAAGTCCTCTTCGCCAATGTCTTCACCAGACAATAATTTCGCCAGTGCTCTAGGAGTTTTATTCCTGAATATGTCATCATATCTTACACTATATCCCTGTTTAAGAAGTTCAATAATTAATTTTGATGCAATAAGTGATGTTCCACCGATTTCAAAGAAATTATCCTCTACACCAACTGTTTCTATATTCAATATAGATGAAAATATTGCACAGATCTCATGTTCAAGCCTTGTTTTCGGAGCCACATAATTCAATTCCACTTTTGGCTGCGGAAGTCTTTTGATATCCGTTTTGCCGTTTGGAGTTTGAGGCATCTCATCAAGCTGCACAAACACTGTCGGTATCATATAATTAGTAAGGCGGTCCTTTAAAAACTCCTTTAAATCATCAGAGTCAATTTCGCAATTAGCAGTGTAATAAGCGCATAAGTGATCAACATTGTTAATCTCTTTAATCACAACAACAGCCTGCCTTATATCCTGATATTTGCCAATGTTTGATTCGATTTCACCGATTTCTATTCTCAATCCTCTGAGTTTGATCTGATTGTCAATTCTTCCCTTAATGTCAATCTCTCCATTTGGAAGTTGGATTGCATAGTCTCCGCTTCTGTAATATGGAATGCCATTGATGGTTAAGAAAACTTTTTCTGTCTTTTCAGGCATATTGTAGTATCCTTTTCCAACGCTCATACCTCCAATGTACAATTCACCCATTACCCCATTAGGGACCAACTTGCCGTCAATGTCGCGAACATCGGTGACATAATTTTTTAAAGGAGGCCCTACAGTCAAATCATTTACATCAGTAACTGCCTTGTTGTTTGAGGTGATTGTTGTTTCGGTCGGACCGTAACTGTTATAGACAACAGCATCACTATATTTTCTCAAGTCTTCATAGACTTTTGCTGAAAACTGCTCGCCTCCAAGGAAAATACATTTTAAACAAGAAATCACATTACAGAACTCTTCCAATTCAAGATAAGAGCCTATTCTTGAAGGAGTGATCTCTAAAGCCTCAGGCTTATTCTCATCAATCAATTTAATAAGTTCCGGAAGAGTTTTGATTTGAACATCATCAGCCAATATCAATTTCAATCCATTTGAAAGGGATGTCAATATGTCATCAACAGATACGTCAAAAGAGATGGTTGTAATGCAAAGAAGACTATCATAAGTGGATTTAGGGTTTTGAGCCTGATTGCAGATGTTCTTATGACTAATCATCACACCTTTAGGATTGCCTGTTGAGCCTGAAGTGTAGATCATATAGGCCAAATCATCCGGAAGAACCTCAACATTTGGATTTACAACAATTTCCTCTTCAAGAAGCTCATAAACATTTAATGAATTCTCTGAAGTCTCATAGCTTATGATATAATCCGCCTGGCTGTTTTCATAAATGTAGTTGATTCTTTCGGAAGGGTATTCGGGATCGATAGGAACATATGCGCATCCTGCCTTCAGGACACCTAAAATGGAAGCAATCAAATTGCTATCCCTCTTAAGCATTATGAGAATATTGCTTCTAGGCTTTACGCCCCGCCTAATCAATGCATTTGCAATCCTATTGCTTTTCTCATTCAAGTCCCCATAAGTTAAGGTGGCATCACTTGCAACCAATGCCACATCACCTGGCTTTTCAACAACCTGCTTTTCAAAGCGCTTATGAATAATCGGAGTGTCAATCTCTTCAAACTCTGGAATTTCCCCTTCAACCAATTCAATATCCCTTATTCTCAATTTATCCATATCATGTACAAAGAACTGGAATAAGATATATTTTATTGAACGTATGAACTGATTAACATACTCTTCTGTATAGATTTGATCATTATACTCCAAATACAATGTAATAAATTCCCCATCATCAAAGATATCCAAGTTTATCTTATAATCAGTTGAAACAGTACCGTCAAGGTCAATCGCCTCATAAGTCCTGCCATCAAGCTCAACTTTACTTTTTAATGATTCATGGAATGCATAGAAGAATTCCGGCTTTAACTGATAATCCTCTGCAAGCTTTGTGTAGGGATAATTGCTATGGGTCAATGCATCTTTCCAGGCCTTATCAACCAATTTTATATAATCTTCAACCATCATGTCACGATTTTCAGCATTTACAATGATAGGCAATGTTTTAACCAACATTCCTTGAGTATTGTCATAATTTGAGTTTGACCTACCATTGAAGATTGTTGTAATCAATGATTTTCCGCTGAATGTAAATTTATTAAGGCATAAAAGTGTAGCGCCCATAAATAAAACGTTCGGACTTATTGAATAGTCCTTACAGAAGTGCCTGACAAAACTGGAGCCTACCTGATCTGAAATGAGCTTAATGTTTCCAATATCTGGATTGCCATTCATATTTGGAGTTAGAACAGTTGATTCAATGCCTTGACTAAACTGTTTCTTGAAGAAATTCTCTGAGACTTCGCTAAGGGAAATTTTCTCTTCAATCAGGCTGTATTCATATCCATCAATTTTTTCAGCCTCGATTTCCTCATTGTTATATGCCTTAGCCAAATCATTGAAGAAAATGCCTTGAGAAACTCCATCTGTAATGATATGATGGAAATCAGCAAACAATATTGTTTCTGTAGGTGTCTTATAAATCTTAAATCTCAATAGCTGATTATCATCCAATGGAATTGGCTTTATGTCCCTGTCCATTATCTGCCTATTGCTGATAGAATCTATTTCGACGATTTCTATCTCCTCGATTTCAACGTCGTCACATCTCTTTTGCAATATCTTTCCATCATCAGTATTGATAATCCTTGTCTTGAGATATGGATGTGCATCAACAGTCCTGATAACGGCGTCCTTAAGCTTATAAGGATCGATGCTGCTTTCAAACCTTATTGCATATGGCATGGTGTATTTGATTTTTTCAGTCTGCATGCACTCATAGTAGATTCCCATCTGATTTGAGGTCAATGGGAAATAATCCATATCCTTTGCAGTCTCAATGATTTCATCAATGTCTATTTCAAATTCTATATTATTGTCAATCTTATCTGCAAGGGACTTGATTGTCGGATTTGTAAACAATGAAGTTATGTCAATATTCACATTCATTTCATTGAAGATCATTGAGTTCAATTTCATTAATGTTAAGGAAGAGAAGCCCAATTCATATAGATTGTCTGTTGTGCCGAAGTTAGTTGTATTGGCAATGGATGAAACAAGTTCAACTAACTTTTCTTCAGTTTCCCCTTCAGCTTCAACATAATCCAGATTTAATTTTGGCTTTGGAAGTCTCTTAATGTCTGTCTTGCCATTTGGAGATATTGGCATCTCATCAAGCTGCATAAATACGGTTGGAACCATATATTCAGTCAGCTTATTTCCCAGATACCTTTTCAAGAGCTTTATGTCTATCTCTTCATCAGCTGTGAAATAAGCGCATAAATGTTCAGCATTATTGATTTCCTTAATCACAACTACAATCTGCTTCATATGTGGGAATCTGGCAATATTGGATTCGATTTCACCAAGCTCTATCCTCAATCCCCTTAACTTAATCTGATTGTCGATTCTTCCTTTAATTACTAAATCACCATTTGGAAGTTCAATTGCATAGTCACCGCTTCTATAATATGGAATATCATTAATAGATAGGAATACTTCCTTGGTTTTTTCTTCCATATTGTAATATCCTCTAGATACTCCTTTACCTCCGATGTATAATTCTCCCATCACTCCATTAGGAACCAGTTTTCCATCAATATCCCTGACTTCAGTTATGCAATTGTGGAGGGCCCTTCCAACAGTTATATTCTCCGCATCACTAAGCTTATGGGTATTGCATGTCACTGTTGTTTCAGTCGGGCCGTAAATATTATACAATTCTAAATTAGGATACTCTAAAAGTCGTGAAATTAGGTCTTGAGGTACCATCTCTCCACCAAGACCAATATACCTGAAGTCAGGTACTTGTTTGGCGAATTCCTCATATTCCAGATATTGCTTAAACCTTGATGGTGCGGAAAATGTAAGTGAATCCGGTTTTTCTCTTTTAACCAATTCAGCCAATTCCTTAATATTCTTTATTTCACTATCGTTAGCCAGCACCACTTCCAAACCGAAGGTCAATGGCATGAAATCAAGCAGAAATGCATCAAAAGATACTGTTGAAAGGGCAAGAGTCCTTTTCATTTTTGAATATGCATTATAAATTACACTACCCTCATCTTTGGAGAATAAGTTTGTAATATTCATATGGCTGGTCATTACTCCCTTAGGATTACCTGTAGAACCTGAAGTGTAAATCATATAAGCCAAATCATCTGGATCAATTTCCACTTGAGGATTTGAGGCATTCTCCTCTTGGAGCAATTCATTAATGTCAATTGAATTTTCAATTCCCCTATCTGCTATAAGATAATCTGCCTGACTGTTTTCAAAAATATAATCGATTCTGCCCCTAGGATAGTTAATATCAATAGGTATGAATGCACAGCCTGCCTTTAAGACACCTAAAATAGCTGAAATGAGATTGCTGTCCCTTGGAAGCATTACCAAGACATTGCTGTTGGCTTTGATTCCCTTGTTTATAAGAGCATTGGCAACACGATTTGCCTTTTGGTTAAGTTCACCATAGGTCCATGAGCCATCGCTTGCAATTAATGCAATCTTTTCGGGAGCCTCATCAACTTGCTTTTCAAAACGCTTATGGATAAATGGAATTTCCACATCAACAAATTCATGCACTTCCTCATCATCCTTTAATTTTACATCACAGATTCTATAATTGTCCATATCATTTTCAAGGAATTGAACTAAAATGCTCTTCAGGGATTCTATGAATGTTTTAACATAATCTTCACTGTAGAGCTGGTCGTTATATTCCAAAATAAGATTAAACTCATCACCATTATCATAAACAGCTAGATTGATTTTGGATTCAACTGTAACCATATCAACCCCAGCTAATTCTTGTGGAATGTACTCCTTGCCATTTATCATCATTTCATCAGACTCTAGGAATTCATGATAAGCATAGAAGAATTCAGGTTTTAATTGATATTTCTCAGCTATCTTAATATATGGATATGCACTGTTTGTCAAGGTATCTTTCCAGCTTTGGTCAATGGATTTAATGAAATCCCTAAGTGATGCCTGCCTGTTTTCATTATTGATAATAAACGGAACGGTTTTTACCAAAAATCCTTGAGTATTGAAATAGCTTGGACTTGACCTTCCATTGAATATTGTTGTTATCAATGTCTTATCAGAGAATGTGAATTTGTTCAGGTTTAAAATTGTGCCTGCCATAAACAAGGCATTTTTGCTTATGGAATTATCATTGCAGAACTCATTAATCAATTCTGAATCAAAAGCATAGGAAAGATTTTTTATTTTACCCTCATCAGGATTTCCATTAAGGTCTGGAGTCAGAACAGTGGATTCTATTCCTTGAGTTAACTTATCATCGAAAAATGCCTCTGCAGATTGATATATTTCACTGTTTTCGGCTTCTTTTTCCAAAAGACTGTAGATATATCCATCGATTATCTCTTCGGATATTTCTCTATTTTCATAGATATCGGCTATATCTCTAAATAAATTGTTTTGGGATACTCCATCAGTGATTATATGATGGAAATCTGAGAATAAGACAATCTCATCAGGGGTTTCATATATTTTGAATTTGAACAATTGACTGTCCTCTATAGAAATCGGACCCACATCATTTCGGACAATGTCCTCATCGCTAATGCTATCGACTTTAACAATTTCAATATCGTCGATTGCCACATCATCACATCTTTTCTGCCTTAATTCACCATCATTATTTACAATTCTTGTTTTAATATATGGATGTGCTTCAATAGTGTCAATGACTGCCTGTTTAAGTCTATTTGCATCAAGATCACTGTCAAATCTTACTGTTGTAGGCATCGTATACTTAATCACATCCGGATTTTGCATACATTCATAGTAAATCCCTAATTGATTTTCAGTCAACGGATAATATTCCAAGCCTTTAGCTGATTCTATAAGCTCTTCAAGGCCAGAATCCTTTTCAAAGGAATTGTCAATTTCTATTGCAAAGTTTTTAACTGTTGGCTCATTGAATAATATGGAAATGTCTAAATTCGCCCCCATTTGCTCATAGACTATGGAATTTAATTTCATTAATGTCAAAGAGGTAAATCCAATGGCATATAAGTCATCTGTAATACCAAACTCATCAGCATCCACAAGAGATGAGACAATATCATATAATCTTTCTTCAGTTTCACTCTCAGGCATCACCAAAGCCAACTTAAGCTGAGGTTCAGGGAGCTGTTTCAAGTCTGTCTTGCCGTTTGGGGTTTGAGGCATCTCATCAAGCTGCATAAACACAGTCGGAACCATATAACGAGTGAGGCGATCTTTTAAAAACTCTTTTAGATTCTCAGTATCGATCTCTTCATCGGCAGTGTAATAAGCACATAAATGGTCGTTGTTGTTGATTTCCTTAATTACAACAACAGCTTGCCTTATATCAGGATATTGGCCAATATTGGTTTCAATTTCGCCGATTTCTATTCTTAATCCTCTGAGTTTGATTTGGTTGTCAATTCTTCCCTTAATGTCGATTTCGCCATTTGGAAGTTGGATTGCATAGTCTCCGCTTCTGTAATATGGAATGCCATCGATAGTCAAAAACACCTCTTGGGTTTTTTCAGGCAAGTTATAGTATCCTTTTCCAACACCGGTACCTCCAATGTATAATTCACCCATTACACCATTAGGAAGCAATTTGCCGTCAATGTCACGAACATCAGTGACATAATTAATATGAGGAAGCCCCACAGTCAAATCGTTTACATCAGTAACCGCCTTGTTGTTTGAGGTGATTGTTGTTTCTGTTGGACCGTAACTGTTATAGACGACAGCATCACTATATTTTCTTAAATCTTCATAGACTTTTGCTGAAAATTTCTCCCCTCCGATGAAAATGCACTTTAAGCAGGATATGACATTGCAGAATTCCTTTACCTCAAGATAGGAGGCAAGTCTTGAAGGAGTACTATCCAAAATTTCAGGCTTATTCTCATCAATTAACCTAATCAAAGCAGGAATATTTTTGATTTGAACATCATCAGCAAGTATCAGTTTCAATCCATTTGAAAGAGATGTCAATATGTCGTCAACAGACACGTCAAAAGATATGGTTGTAATGCAAAGAAGACTATCATAAGAGGATTTAGGGTTTGAAACCTGATTGCAGATATTTTCATGGCTAATCATTACACCCTTCGGATTACCAGTGGATCCTGAAGTGTAAATCATATAGACCAAATCATCAGGGCCAACATCAACATCAGGATTTTCAAAATCGCCTTCCTTAAGCAGCTCTTCAATGTCTAAAGACTTTTCTCCAGATTCGTTAGCAATAATATAATCCGCTTGGCTGTTTTCATAAATGTAGTTTATTCTCTCTTGAGGATATTCTGGATCGATTGGGATGAATGCACAGCCTGCCTTAAGGATTCCCAAAATAGAAGCAATCAGATTGCTGTCCCTTGAAAGCATCACTAAAACATTGCTTTTCGGCTTGACTCCTCTTTTAATCAAAGCATTTGCAATGACATTTGCCTTTTCATCCAATTGCCTGTAAGTCAATGTGGCATCACTTGCAACAAGAGCGGTTTCATCACCTTTATCAGTTACCTGTTTTTCAAATCGCTTATGTAAAATAGGCATATCAACAGGTGTAAATGATAAGGGTGTCTCTATACCTTTACCCAATTCTATTTCACCAATGCTTAATTCTTCAATATCCGATTCAATTAATTGATTTATTACATCGATGATGCAATTTAAGAAGGTGTCAATGTAATCTGCGCTATACAATTGGTCATTGTACTCAAGGAATAATTCAATATTGTCCCAAGTCTCATTAACTTCCAAAGATATCTTATAATTGACTTCAAGTGATTTCAAATATTTGACTTTATAAGTCTTGCCATCAATTGCAATTTCTTCAGCATCAAGATTATTGTAGGCATAGAAAAACTCTGGTTTCAATCCAAACTCTTCAGAGATCTTAGTATAAGGATAATCAGAATGATTGATGGTTTCCATCCAGATGTCATTGACTGAACTTAAATATTCCTTAAATGACAATGTCCTATCATCATTGATTGAAACAATCGGAAGGGTTTTAACCAGCAATGCCTGTGTGTTGATGTAGGATGAGTTTGACCTTCCATTGAAAATGGTTGTAATCAAAGTTTTGTCATTGAATGTGTACTTGTTTAGGTTGAGCATGGTTACTGCCATGAATAAAACATTAGGGGTTATCCTGTTTTCACTGCAAAACCTGTTGACCAATTCGGAGTCGATATTTTTGGAAATTGATTTTAAAATTCCCTCTTCAAAATTGCCGTTGAGATTTGGAGTGAGTACAGTGGAATCAATTTCTTGAGTTAACTTATCCTGGAAGAACTTTCTAGACAGTTCATATTTTTCACTGTTCTCATTCTCACTTTCAATTATGCTGTTAATGTAACCGTTGATTGTTTCCTTTTCAATTTCAATTCCTTGATATGCATTGGAAATATTTGTAAAGAGCTTATCTAAGGATTCACCATCGGAAATGATATGGTGGACATCTGAGAATAAAATTGTTTCGCTAGGAGTCTTATAGATTTTAAATCTGAATAACTGGTCATTATGCAAATCAAATAGCTTTAGATTTTCCTTTTCGATTTGCTCATCGGAAATACTATCAACATTAATAATTGGAATATCATCAATATCTATTGAATCATCACGTTTAAGCATCACTTTACCTTTTTCTAGAACAATTCTGGTTTTAAGATAAGGATATGCCTCAATTGTCTTGATGATAGCGTCATGTAATCTGTCAGCATCAATTTCACTGCCAAATCTTATTACTGATGGGAGATTATATTGTGCAAGCTCGCCGCTTTGAATGCACTCATAATAGATTCCCATTTGATTTTCTGTCAATGGATAATAAACCATATCCTTAGATGATTCTATTACACCATTCAAGTCCAGAATATCATTGTTTTCTATTTCCTTTGCAATATTTTTAATTGTAGGATCATTCAATAATGAAATAATATCTAAATTAACACCCATTTCCTCATAAATCCTTGCATTTAATTTCATCAGTGTCAATGAAGTAAATCCAATAGCATACAAATCATCGGTAGTACCGAATTCCTTTGTTTTGCTGATTGATGAAGCAATTTCATGCAAGATTATTTCAGTTTCACTCTCTGGAAGGGTAAATGACAATTTAAGCTGTGGCACTGGCAGTTGTTTCAAGTCTGTCTTGCCGTTTGGTGTTTGTGGCATCTCATCAAGCTGCATGAAGACAGTAGGAACCATATAACGAGTAAGGCGGTCTTTTAAAAACTCTTTTAAATCATCACTATCAATCTCTTCATCGGCAGTGTAATAAGCGCATAGATGTTCATTATCGTTAATCTCTTTAATTACAACTACAGCCTGTTTGATATTTGGATATTTGCCAACGTTAGACTCGATTTCGCCGATTTCTATTCTTAATCCTCTGAGTTTGATTTGGTTGTCAATTCTTCCCTTAATGTCGATTTCGCCATTTGGAAGCTTAATTGCATAGTCTCCGCTTCTGTAATATGGAATGTTATTGATGGTCAGGAACACTTCTGCAGTTTTTTCTGGCATGTTGTAGTATCCTTTTCCTACACCGGTACCTCCAATGTACAGTTCACCCATTACACCATCAGGGACCAATTTGCCGTCAATGTCACGAACATCGGTGACATAATTAATATGAGGAAGCCCCACAGTCAAATCGTTTACATCAGTAACCGCCTTGTTGTTTGAGGTGATTGTTGTTTCTGTTGGGCCGTAACTGTTATAGACGACAGCATCACTATATTTTCTTAAATCTTCATAAACTTTTGATGAAAATTTCTCTCCTCCAATGAAAATACACTTAAAGCAGGATATGACATTGCAGAATTCCTTTACCTCAAGATAAGACCCCATTCTTGAAGGAGTAATTTCTAAAATTTCAGGCTTGTTTTCATCAATTAACTTGATTAGAGCTGGAATATTTTTGATTTGAACATCATCAGCAAGTACCAATTTCAATCCATTTGAAAGGGATGTCAATATGTCGTCAACAGACACGTCAAAAGAGATGGTTGTAATGCAAAGCAAACTTTCATAAGTGGATTTTGGATTTGAAGCCTGATTGCAGATGTTTTTGTGGCTGATCATTACACCTTTCGGATTTCCTGTGGACCCTGAAGTGTAGATCATATAGGCCAAATCATCCGGGTCAACATCAAGCTCAGGATCATCTGAATTGCCATCCTTAAGCAACTCTTCAATGTCTAAAGACTTTTCTCCAGATTCGTTGGCAATAATATAATCTGCCTGACTGTTTTCATAGATGTAGTTTATTCTCTCTTGAGGGTATTCAGGATCGATTGGAATGAATGCGCAGCCTGCCTTAAGGATACCTAAAATGGAAGCAATCAGATTGCTATCCCTTGAAAGCATAACTAAGACATTGCTTTTCGGCTTGACTCCCTTAGCTATCAATGCATTTGCAATGACATTTGCCTTTTCATCCAATTGCTTGTAAGTCAATGTGGCATCGCTTGCAACAAGAGCAATCTCATCCCCCTTCTCCACAGCCTGCTTTTCAAAACGCCTGTGAATCAAAGGCATTTCAACTTCAGTGAAGATGAGATCTTCATTTTCACCTACAATAGCAATGTCGCAGATATTTGTCTTATCAATATCCGAAGTGGCTATTTCTTCAAGGATTTTTTCAAGGCTTGATATGAATAGATTGATGAACTCCTTTGTATATAATTCATCATTATAAGATAAAAAGAGAGAAACAGTTTCATCATTTTCAACAATGCTTAGATAATTGGAATATTCTGCATCTGATTTTAAATCCTCATCGAACGTAAAATAAAATTCCGGATTTAAAGGAAGGTCATCCTTATCAAAATACTCATCGAATTCCAATGTTTTAATATAATTCTCATGAATTTTTTCTAAAAATTCCCTAATTGAAATTTGTCTGTTTTCAAATTTAGCAGCAAATGGAACATTATTTTGATTGAAAATTAAGGTTTCATTTGAAAAATTGAATTTATTAAGTGTTAAAGTTAAACTTGCCAATATAAGCTCATTGATTGAAATTGAATTGGACTTTGCAAATCCAACTAAATTATCTTTTTTAATTTCATATTCTGACTTTTCAATTATGCATTTTTCCTTTTCTCCATTCTTATTTGGAGCAATTAAAGTGGATTCATCAAAATCCAGACATAAT
This sequence comes from Methanobrevibacter ruminantium M1, assembly GCF_000024185.1. Lineage (NCBI taxonomy): Archaea > Methanobacteriati > Methanobacteriota > Methanobacteria > Methanobacteriales > Methanobacteriaceae > Methanobrevibacter > Methanobrevibacter ruminantium. The sequence continues at coordinate 506,429 of NC_013790.1, read as the reverse complement.
CCTGATAAATATTCACTGAAAAAATCATTTGTTTTATCATTCATTATATCAAACCTTCGAATTATTAAGACAAAATTATTATGTCTACATTATTATGATTAATATTATTATAAATTATATAATATAATATAAAGAATATGCAATATATAAGTTATCAAAAAAATTATTATATTTAGTAAGAAAATGTAGAGTTTAATCAACAAAGCAATGAAATCTACAATAGATATTTCTATTGAGTCTTCAAAAACCTAAAACAAAACACTAAAAAAAACCCAAAAACAAAACTACAGAACCCCCCAAAAAACCTAAAACAAAACACTAAAAAAAACCCAAAAACAAAACTACAGAACCCCCCAAAAAACTAAAACAAAACACTAAAAATACCACAGATATCACTATACACTAAAGAGAAGCCACCAGATCATGCCTATCGACCATTGCATAACTATAGGATAATCAAAAACGTCTTTTTTTAAGATAATTTATAAATGAATAGTTATTTGTTCAATTTTTACTAATAAAATTAAATTATTTCTAAAATTTTAACAAAAAATTAAATAAAATAATGAAAAATATTAAAAAAAATAAACTAATCCTTAAGATTTAAAAACTATAAGATAGATAAAATAATATATTAAAAAAATTAATATAATATTATAGATGGAAATATATTTCCGAAGAAAATATAATTTTAGAAATATACTTTTTAGAAAAATAATTTTTAGAAAATATAATTCTTAGAAAATATAATTTTAAGAAAATATAATTTAATATTAATTTTTTAGAAAATTTATTGCGATTAAGTTTATAATATTCCAAAGATTATGGAGAATGATTTAATGGAAAAAAGAATTCAAAATATTATGGAAAGAATGAAAGCAGACAATATCAAGTTTATTAGACTCCAATTTGTTGATTTACATGGAATTCCAAAGAATGTGTCAATTCCTTGTGAATTGGACAATATGGAAGACTTATTCACTGATGGAATCCTATTTGACGGATCATCCATCCCTGGTTTTGTTGGAATCGAAGGAAGCGACCTCGTCTTAAAGCCAGATATCAGCACTTATTCACCCCTTTCATGGAGACCTGAAGAGTCTGCATCCTGCAGATTCATATGTGACATCTATAATCCTAACGGAGAGCCATTTGAAGGGGACCCAAGAGGAATCCTTAAAAAAGCTTTAGCAAAAATCAAGGAAGAAGGCTACACCTACAACATAGGACCTGAACCTGAATTCTTCATTGTAGACACAGACGATGACGGATACCCAATTCCTCACGATACTGCAGGATACTTTGATGTAGAGCCTGTAGATAAGGGAACTGACTTCAGAAGAGAAATCACTACCAATTTACAGGAATTAGGCTTTGAAGTAGAAGCAAGCCACCACGAAGTGGGTTCCTTGGCCAAAACGAAATCGCATTCAAGTTCCGATGATGCATTAAAAACTGCAGATGCAGTGATTACATTCAAGCAAGCAATCAAAGCGATTGTGGCAAATATGGCTGATTTCGATGGATTCGACTACAGAGTGACTTTCATGCCTAAGCCATTCTTTGGAGAAAGCGGAAGTGGAATGCACTGTCACCAAAGTCTATTCAAGGATGGTGAAAACATCTTCTATGATGAAAACAGTGAAACTGGATTGTCCCAAGAAGCTATGTGGTTTATTGGTGGATTGTTAAAACACTCTGCAGCAATAACCGCAGTGACCAACCCTATCGTAAACTCATACAAAAGATTGGTTCCAGGATATGAGGCTCCAGTTTACATCACTTATGGTATTCAAAACAGGTCAACCTTAATAAGAGTGCCTGCAGCACGTGGAAAAGCCACCCGTATTGAATACAGAAGCCCAGACCCTACCTGCAACCCTTACCTTGCATTTGCAGTAATGCTTGAGGCAGGTATGGATGGAATAAAAAACAAAATCGACCCGGGAGAATCTGTTGAGATCAACATTTATGAATTGACCGATGAAGAAAGGGAAGAGAAAGGCATAGAATTGCTCCCTTCCAGTCTATGGGAAGCATACCACACCTTTGAAGAAAGTGAAATCATGAAAGAAGCTCTTGGAGAACATATATTCAATGCATTCTTATCTGCAAAGTATGAAGAATGGGATGAATACAGAGTCCAAGTGTTCAATTACGAACATAAGAAATACTTAAATTACTAAATAAAACACTGCTTGAAATATTCCTAGTGTAAACTAGTAAATAAAACTCCGCTTGAAATATTCCAGGCATAAATTACTAATTAGGTATTTTAAATTTATAGCTATTTAAATTTTAAATAGCTACTTTTTATTTTTATAAAAAACTAAAAAACATTGATTAATCTTTATTAAAGACAACCTTTCAATCAAACTTATTTTTATAAATCCTTTAGAAAGCAGGAGATTATATGTCAGAGTCCGAACATAGAATGATAGAAATCCTAAGAATCTTAAACACCCATGAAAAGCCAATAGGCTCAAAGGTAATAGCAGACGAACTTAAGACCAAAGGATACAACCTTGGCGAGCGTGCAGTCCGCTATCATATGCAAATTCTTGATGAAAAGGGATATACAGAAAAACAAGGATACTCTGGCAGAGTTATCACCGAGCTTGGAAAAAGCAAACTGGAAAAGGGCCTAATCTACGACCAGGTAGACTTCACACTGTCCAAATTCAAGGAAAGAATCTATCTCACCGACTTTGACTATAAGAAAAAGGAAGGAAATGTAATAGTAAACACTTCAAACATCCTTGAAAATAAGGCATTCGACATAATTAAGGAAGTATTTGCAGCAGGAGTCTGCGTAAGCCCACTGATAAATGCCAAAAAGACTGAAATCAACGGCAAAAAGGGATATGTGATGAAAACCATCTGTGGTACAACCATAGATGGAGTCTTCTTAAAGAACGGAATCCCTTCAATCCCACAATATGGCGGGCTTGTAGATATTGAGGATTACTATCCAACCAAGTTTTCAGAGCTTATCTCCTATAGGAAAACCTCCATCACTCCATTGGATGCATTCATAGCAAAAGGAATGACCTCTGTCCTTGAAGTTGCGGAGCATGGTACCGGAACAATTCCTGCAAACTTCAGAATAATTCCAGAAAGTGGTCTAGAAAAAGCTAAAGAAATCTTCGAAAAGCTTGAAAAAGCAGGAATTGGAGGAATCCTTGAAATCGGAGAAATCAGCGAAAACATTTTAGGAATTCCAGTTCCAGAAGGAATGGTTGGAATATCCATAATTGGAGGAATCACCCCATTCTGCGCAGCTCAAGAGATGAACTATAAGGTGGATATAAAGACAGGTGAGGAATTCATAAACTACAATAAGCTAAAAGAGCTTGAATCCTCCAAGCATAAGATAAAGCATGCTAAAAAGGTGGATTACAAGAAAACACCATTCATACTTACCAAATCATTAAACAGAGTGAATCAGGTCGATTATGACATTGAAACAGGTCATGGAAACATAGTGTCCAACATTTCATACCTCCAGAAGGAAGATCTTGACGATGCAATAAGCATTATGAAAAAGACATACAAGGCACTTCCAAAATACATGAATTCCCATTTCAGCATAGTTGACCATCCAGATGACAAAAGCAAAGTGGGAATAGCTACAGTCTGCAGCCTTAGCATTGATGGAATCCTAATCAAAAACGGAATAATGAGCACACCACAATACGGAGGACTTTTAGAGCTTGGAAAGCCACCTTTATTTGTTGAAATGATTTCATACAACGGGTCATCAATCGATCCACATAAGATATTCATCTTTAAAGATTTGACCCAAATAGCCAAACGAAAAAACCCTAAGAAAATCCTTGCATCAATCAAAGAGGTCCCATACATCGCAAGGCCTGAAACAGAGGAAATATTGGAGAAGATAAGCAAAGAAGGATTTTCCATATTTAAAGTAGGAAAACCAAGAGAATTAGTCTATAATGCAAAGGTAGATAATTATAACTTTGGAATAGTTACAGGAAGCGGATTGAATTTAATTGCTGCAATCAAGGAAAAAGGAATAAATATTGAAGCAAAAGCCGTTGAAACTGTCTTACCAATAGAAGACATGAGCCTGATTTATGAGCAATAATATAATCTATTTTTTGAACTTTATTTTTATTTTTTTATCTTGCGAGTGATGGAATATGAGTGAAAAATTCTTAAAAGTAAATATCCAAAAGGAACTTAAAGAATTTGAATTAGATATTGATTTTAAGTTAAATAAAGGATGTTTAGGCATTCTCGGCCCTTCAGGATGCGGTAAAAGCATGACCTTAAAATCCATTGCAGGGATTGTAAATCCAGACACCGGAATCATTAGCCTAAAGATGGATGAGGAAAACATATATTTTGATTCAGAAAAAAAGATCAATCTAAAGCCTCAAAAAAGAAACGTAGGCTACCTGTTTCAAAACTATGCCCTATTTCCCAATATGACTGTTGAGGAAAACATCGGAATCGGTGTATCCAAAGAGAAAAGGGAAAAAACAGTATCTGAAATGATAAAGAGATTCCATCTTGAAGGACTTGAAAAGAGATATCCCAGACAATTATCCGGAGGCCAGCAGCAAAGGGTTGCATTAGCTAGAATATTGGCCTATGGACCTGATGTTATCCTATTGGACGAGCCATTCAGCGCCATGGACACCTTCCTAAAGGAACAATTGCGTATAGAACTTGTTAATTCATTAAAGGACTTTGACGGATTTTCAGTTCTAGTAACCCACGACCGTGACGAGGCATTCCAGTTCTGCGATGAGCTTATCATATTGGATAAAGGAAAAATCATTGCAAAGGGGGAAACTCATGAAATCTTTGAAAATCCTAAAAAACTCGATGTTGCCAGACTTACAGGATGCAAGAACACATCTAGAATTGAAATTATAGATGATTATCATCTCAAATCCCTAGACTGGGGACTGACATTGGAAGTCTCTGAAAAAATCTCACCAAACATAACCCATATTGGAATAAGAGCGCATGACTTTGCTCCAGCCAAAAAAGATGAAGTAAATTCATTTGACACTGAAAATTCAAGCCTATTGGAAATGCCTTTCGAATGGGAGATAACTTTAGCAAACGGCTTATGGTGGAAACGTGAAAAGCAAATCCGCGAGCATGAGTTTGTAGTTCCAGACCATATAAAAGTAGATCCTAAAAATACAATATTGCTGGAAGAATAGTCCAATCCTATCTGAATTAAAAATAAGCTGATTTTGTAATAATAGAAAAAATAAAAAAGCATTAAAAAAATTGTTTCAAAAAAAATGAAAAATTGTTTTAATAAAAAAAATAAATGAAAAATTGTTTCAATAAAAAAAAGAAAATTAGAAAAAGACTAAAAAGAAAAAGAAAATTAAAAAAGAAAGGATTGAGATAAAAATATAAGGTTTCTAAATATTATAGCCTTTTTCAAAACTTAATTCTTGAGATAAAATTTAATCAAACTTCTTTTAAGAATATAGAGATACAATTTTTGGAAATGAAAATTCCGGAGATAAAGATTTTGATCAAACTTTTTCTAAAAGTTTGAAGTTTGACTAAATTACCTCAATATAAACAGATTCCTTTGATTCGTCTTTAGGCCAGTGATGCAATTCAATAATGTCTTCCTTATACTCCTCAAAGTCCACTTCAATGGTATCGGAAATGATTTCACCATCTAAAGCTATCATCACTCTGCAACTTGGTTTTCCTTTATAATCAGAAAGATCCACACCTAATATGTCTCCTTTTGCAGAAACACGATTGTATGCAATATCCACTTTATCAAATTCTTTAAAATTATTTTTAATATAATCTAGAACTTCATCAGAAGTCATTGTTAATTCCTTATCGACCATCTAGAGACCTCCTAAGGTTAATTATTTTCATTACAGTTCTACTATTATTATTAATTAAATTCTTGACTTTAAAAAATCAAGCTTTAAAATATTTTTAATATTAGGTTTATAATTATAGTATATTGTTTCTAATATATAAAATTATTTGTACTTAATCAAACTAATTAATGAATTATAAAAAAAATTGTTAAAAAAAAAAATAATAAAAAAGCTACAATGTAGCTTCAATGACAATCAATTTATCCTCATCTCCACCAGGCAAATGACGTGCTTCAATGATTTCATCCTTAACTGCATGCAAATCAATGTCTACTGCCTGATTCAAGAGTTCACCATTAAGCTGAAGAGAAAGAATCAATCCTTCACCGGTTTCCTCATCTTCAGGAGTGATTCCAAGCACAGTTCCTGGAGCAAACACCCTATTATAAGACAATTCAAAAATATCATCAACTTTTACTTCATTTCTTACATATTCTATAATATCATCTGGGTCCATAAGTATTTCCTTGACCATATTTACACCATTTTCATATAAGTTCATTTAAATTAAAATTACACATAATAATTATATAATTAATTCATATAAATGATAATTTAATTAATTAACAAATCAATTTAAAAGATTGAAAAAACTGAAGCTCAATTAATAAAGATTAAAAACTGAAGCTCAATTAATAAATTTAAATCAATAAAAATCGAGCATTAGAAATTAATTAAATTATGACTTAAGAAATTATAAAAATTATTGAAATAATTGAAATAATTAAAATAATAAAAATAATTATTAAAAAAATAAAAAAAATAAAAAAAGAGAATAAAAAAGAAAAAATAGAAAAATAGAAAAAGATTGGGAGTAAATTAGAACCTATGCTGCTTTAAAATTTAAACAAACCTTAAATCATACAAGATTCTAATTATCTTTTTCTAGATCTATAAGCAAACTTTTTTTTAAAAAGTTTGAATTATTGGTCTCTGTATTCTCTAATTGCGTTATATTCGTCGTCTTCTTCAATCCAGGTAGATAATCTGTCTCTGTTTTTCTCAGCATCGATTAATAAGGTACCTTTACCGTTTAAAGCAATGTCCCCTTTGTATTCGATGTATCTGCCAGGATAAGTGACTCCATCTAATTCAGGGTCTGTGACGATTCCTTGTTCTACGAAACCTTCAAGTAATCTTCCTACTTTACCGTGGATGACTATGTTACCGTTTTTCATCTGACCGCCAGGCCAACGGTTAACATTACCATCGATTTCAATGGTACCTTTAGTCATGTGAATACCTGCGAGAATATCACAGTCACCTAAAACGTGGATCTTACCACCGACTAAACATTCACCACATTGTTTTCCAGCGTTTCCGTGGATGATGATTTCTCCACCGGACATACCTCTCCATTCACCGATATAGGATGCACCACAGAATTCTTTGGTATTACCCATAATTTCGAGTTTTCCACCTTTCATTTCACGACCGGCGTGAGCTGCTACATTACCGAATACGGTAACAATTCCGCCAGACATTTCTGCACCTACGTGAAGGTCAGCGTCACCGTTAACAACTACTTCACCAGCGCTCATTTTACAGCCGATGTATTTTACTCTGTTACAATCTCCGTTTAAAATCATTTTGACTTCAGCAGGAGATTCTGCTTCTCCTTCAACGGTGATGTCAAAGTAATCAGTGATTGGGAATCTGGAGTTTCCTATAGGAACTTTGTATTCTGCAAAGTCCTCTTCGGTCCAAGCGTAAATGTTATCAGTGATTAACTCATCAAATTCTAAAGCAATTGAAGAAGTTTTCTTTTGATCAAAAGTAATAGTTTTCATTAATAAACACTCTCCTTATTTAGCTTCTACATCCACTACAGTAGGGTTAGGTACATAGTGGTCGTGTACTTGATAGTTTTCCCATTTGACAGAATAGTATTGAGTGAAGAAAGGCATTATGCTGTCTATGATTTGTTTTTCCTCTTCTTCGTATCCTATGACGTTGGTCCAAATGGTGTGGCTTTGTTTTGTAGATACAATGTCACCATCTTTAACAACGATTTGACCATCTTTGATAGTGTAGTAAGCATTGCTGAATGCTTTTTCAACACCTTCAGGGTCTCTGGATGGGTCAAAGTCATTAGGGTTGATGTCATATACTGCAATATCTGCGTTGTAGCCAGGGGTAAGTGCGCCTCTGTCAGCAAATCCGTGGATTCTTGCAGGAGCTGCTCTGGAGATTGTAGCGATTTCATAGAAGTCGTATTCTCTTTCAAGACCAGCTAAGCCAGTTCTTTTGGAAGCCCATTTGTGCACTTCACCATTGTCAATCATTTCCATCCTCTTAGGAGCACTCATCAACCAGGAGATGATCTTTGGATATCTGATGAAAGGACCTGCGTTAGGGTGGTCAGTGGTTAGACATACTTGCCATGGGTTTTCAATGTGCAAGAACAATTCAAGACCGATAGCCCATTGTAAGGTACTTACTGGAGTCTTAGGAGAGTAGATACATGGAATGATACCTGCTGCGGTTTCACATTCAATGTCCTTGTTAGCCCATTTTAATCCAGAAATCTTAAACAAGTCGTATTCCATAGGAGCGTCTGCAGTCATTGTAGTGGTTTCGTCGAAGGTTACTTGACCTACGTCACAAGTTACATATGGGTTCTTGTTAATGAAGTCAGCACATTCTTCAGCACCAGATGCTGCATCCTTCCAGCTGTTTCCTGTGTAGGAGTGGAACTGTAAGTGAGTACAGTGGATGGTTTGATCTCTTACGGAAGCAGATGGTTTAGTTGATTTTGCAATGTCTTTGATTGAGTCTAAAGTTGCAATGGTAGTAGGAACGTTTCCAGGGTGACCTAAATCGTTAGGGTGGATGTGTATAGAGTGTGGAAGTCCTAATTTTTCGTTTGCTTTTGCTAAAGCTCTTACAACTTCTCTGGAGGTTACGTCAAAGTATGGAGCCTTATCATCGTATCCGTGTACGTTCATACCCCATCCCCACGCTTCTGAACCACATGGGTTTACGATTTTTACACCGTATCCTTTAGATACTCTTAACATTGCTGCAATGAATGCTGCCAAATCGTCAATTCTGTTTTCTCTAGCATATTCCATTACAAACCAGTTGTTACCAAAGAGTGGCAATGGGTTAATGTCAATGTTAGGAATAGTGTTAATTTCTTCGTGTGTGTGTTTTGCTTCTAAAGGAGGCATAGCTGCTTCACAAACGGTACCGTATCCCATTCTTGAGTATCTGTATCCAGTGGTAGGACAACTTGGGATAGAGAAACCAGCCTCTGCTCTGGTTGTTTTGGTTTTTTGAGCTACTCCTCTTCTTTCATCTTCTGGTCTGTATAATCTACCTACAACCAATTTTGGTCCTGCAACGTGAGCGTGAGGGTCTACACCAGCAGGCATTACAATTTTATCAGTGACGTCTAATACTTCTGCGTCAGCGGATACGTCTTCAACGATTTTACCATCCTTGAAGCAGATATCCATTTTTTCTCCGTTTACTTCATTAGCAGGGTCGTAAACAATACCATTTTTAAGTATATATTCCATAAAAATCACCTTACTTATCTAAGAGACATGCGAGACCTTCATTAGGAACGTATTCATCTGCTACGTTAGGTTCTTCTCTGAGTTTCATTACTCTTTCTTTCAATTCACGTACAATCCATTCGTCATCACGACAGGTTTCAGGTTTGTCGATAGCTTTTTTCATCCAGATAGGAACACCGTCCATACGGTAACTGGTACCTCCACATTCTACAGAAATGAATGATCCAGGAAGTACTACATCAGCAAGCTCGGTGGATGGTCCCCAGTGAATATCGATTTGGATAACTGGAATGTCAGCTAAGTGTTGGTTTGCTCCGTTAGGGAAGTGAGCACCAGGGTCAGCTGCAATAACCATGAAACAGTCTGGTTCTTTTCTAACGAGTAAGTCGATTGTGTTGGTTTCACCCATCATATATCTTCCGTATCCTCTACAGAAGTCTACACCGAATGCCCAACCGGTTTCGTAAGCCATGAAGATGTTGAAACCGTTTACGTTAAAGTGACCTCTCATTGGAGTGAGTCCCCATTTACTGTTGGTGTTTAAGTCTTGTACCAATTTAATCGCGATGTCAATGTTTCTTTGCTTACCTAAGGTGTGGGTTAAACCTAAACCGAAGAAGAGAACACCGAATTCTGCAGCTTCCATTTCAGCAGCTAATTCATAGATGTCTTCTGCTGGAATACCGGAAACGGATTCAGATTGTAACTTTTTACCTTTGAGTACAGCTCTTAAAGCGTTGTAGAAACCGTAGTCACCGTTTTGTTCGAAACCAATCCATTTGTCAGACATTTTTGCAGTGTCTGAGAATTTAGGGTCCATAGTGATAACGGTTCTGTCGAATCTTCCTCTTTGTCTGAAGTATCCACGAGGGAATGCAGCATATCTTGCTAAGTGTCTTGGGTGAGAGTTCATAGCGTTGCTTCCAGAGTATGCAATAACGTCAGCTCTGTTTTTAACTTCCCCTAAGGTTTGGATAGGGTAACCTGCGTTTTGCATAGCTTGTAGACTTGGACCGTGACAGATGGTTGCTTGGTTATCGAGAACTGCTCCGATGTATTCTCCTAATTCCACACCTTCTTTCATACATTCGGTGGAAGTTTCAGACCAACCGTAGAATACAGGTCTGATGGAGTTTGCAATGTATTCAGCTGCAGTGTCAAGTGCAGTGTCCCAGTCAACCTCTTCAAGAACTCCTTCTTCGTTTCTTACCATTGGCACAAGTAATCTTTGGTCCATATCTTCCATTACCTTACTTGCACCTAATCTGCATGCGTGTCTTACGGCAACCACGTGACCGTTTTTAACTAAGAAATCTAAGTCGTCACAGTTACAACCGCAAAATGCACAAGTACAGTTTTCTACAATATAATCGTAATCAGTTACAGGTGGCTCATATGTCATGATCAATCAACTCCTCCCATTTACGTCAGTTATAAACTGGTCTTTCACCTAAGGATTCCATGTTTTCAATAACGTCGTCATCTTCTTCGTCAACATATTTTTTGTATGCCCATCTCATTAAGTCTGCCATGAGTAGAACTTTTCTGTCGGTTTTTTCTACAGTAGCGTGAATACCTTTGTAGGTAGGGTCTGAACAGCAGTAGGTTTCGTGGCTTACGATAGTGTTAGCCCATGGACCTTTACATACAAAAATGGTACCTTCGTGAGGAGCATCTCTTGATTTTGCTGCGTTTAAGACAACTTCACCATAGTCAGTCTTTACAAGTACGGTGTCCCAGTTTTTAACACCTAATTTTACCATGTCACGAGGATCCATATAACAGGTACCGGAAGCGTTCTTATATTCTTCCTTTAAGGTGGAACCTCTTTTCTTACAAGCTCCTTGATATATGTCAGAACCGGTGTTTAACATACATTTGAGTACTTTGGTAGTACCTTCTTGAGCTACGTTTTCTAAATCTCCAACTACTGGTCTTTCTAAATAAGTATTTGCGTAATGCATGTTATCACTCCTATTCTAACCATATAGCTTCAGTTGGACAGAACATTTGGCAAGTACCACATTTATCACATTTGTCCACACTGAATAATTTAATAAATCCGTTTTCAACCATCATAATAGTTTCGGTTGTTTTGGAACCGTGTCCTCCAGCGTTTTCCGGACTGATGGAAGCGTTTACAGGACATGCGATAACACATACTCCACAACCTAAACATTTATCTTGATCTACTTTAAGTTCCATAAATAATCACCAATCAAATTAATTTTTTAAAGCTTCGAATGCTGCAATCCAAGATTTAGAACTTGTTGGGGTGTAGTCAACATCAGTTCTAGTTACTGTTAATGCTTCGTTAGGACATACTTTTGCACAAGCACCACAGTGGATACAGTAATCTTCTTCTTTAACTAAGTGAGTTCCTCTGTCTCCAGGACCAGTTGATTTAGGGAAGGACAAGACATTACATGGACATACGTCAATACATGCTCCACAGGTACCACATTTTTCTTCGTCGATTTCGAGAGTACCTTTGAATGCTTGTTTTACAGTAGCTGCATCAGCAGGACAGACTCCTTCACACCATCCACATTTAATACAGGTTTCAGAATCAATGATAGCGTTACCTGTAATTGCTGCTTTAGCAGGGTCAAGATCGTATTCGCCGTAGGAACAGGATCTACATACTGCTTTGATAGCGTCAACAGGACATGCTTTCTTACATACGAGACAGTATACACATTTTTCCTTGTCAATGACAATGCTTTCTTCGCCGGTTGCCTTGTCCACTACGATAGCTTCAGCAGGACATAATTCAGCACAAGCGCCACAGTAGATACATTCTTCTTCATCCACTTCGATTTCACCGGTTACAAGGTCTGCACGGTTAGGTAATTTTCTGTCGATAGTAATTGACTCCCTAGGACATGCAGCTTCACATTTCTTACAGAATAAACATTTGTCTTCATCAATTTCAGCTGAAGTGACAAGATGTGGGTAAGCTTCATTTTCTTTAATGGATACGCCATCAATAGCAAGTTCTAATGCACCTGCTGGACATACTCCACTACATAAACCACAGAGAACACATTTATCTTCGCAAATATCTAATTTTGCTTTGATTTCGTTATCATTAGTGAAAAGAGCATAGTTTTGAGCAATCTTTTCATGACCACTGAAATAAGTGTCTACATATTTACGTTCGATAGGAGCTACTTCATCAAGAGAGATAGCTTCTACAGGACAGGTTGCTTCACAGAGTCCGCAACCGACACAGACGTGATCTTTGAAAGACAATACTCTTTCTTCGCCTAATGATCTTTTAATGCAGAAGTTTTTGCCTTCTGTTTCTTTAATATTTTTGACCATTTTATACCTCCAAAATCTTTATTGAATTTGTCGGGCAATCTTCAACACACATAAGACAGCCACAACAATAACGAGGGTTTATCTTTGCTTTTAATGAGTCTAAGCTAATAGACTTCACTTCACACAAATCTACACACAATCCACAACCAATACATCCGTCATCTATCTGCGGGTCATAATGATTCATATTAAAAATGCTAATAAGTTGACGAATTTCGTTATAATCTCCAAACAAAACTCTTGCAATTAATATAAAATCCTTAGGATTCAGCTCTAAAATAACTTTAGCAAGCTCGATTGAATCGGCAGAAATGTTTCGGCCGTTCAAGTAGTGAGAAATAGTTGATCTGTCCACACCAATTTCAGATGAAATCTCCTTTTGGGACAGCCCTCTTTTTCTAAGCTCGACACTTTCTAAATATTTTAGTCCTGATACGATATGTTTTGGCATAAATTCACCATGTGTACATTATTATATTTATTATGTATACATATAAAAGGTACATATTTAGACTAAAGTAAAAAGACTTATATAGGAGTGTGTGGTATATACACTTTTCGAAAATAATTTATCTTTCTTAATAATAGTTTAATTTATTATTTATAAATAAAATAATTATTATATCTGTTAATACAATTATATTATCATCATTATTTTCATATTATCATTCATAATTATAATTTTTATTTTTAAACTATTTTAAAAGAAATAAAAAATCTAAAAAATTGGTGAAAAATCAATGAATTATATCTCCAATATGTAAGCAATTTTATATCGAATTTTTTAAAAATTTCAAATTATTTAGGCCAATCTAAAAAATGTGTAGTAAATACACACAATTATGGTGTAGTAAGTACACATACCTATTTTGATGATGATTTTCTAATAAAAAAACATGCAAAATTCATGAAAAATATTAAAAAAATTTTTATAAATTTATAAAGAGACTCTTGAAAAAATTAAAAAATTTTATAAAATTATAAAGAGAATCTTGAAAAAATTTTAAATTAAAATGGGAAAATTATCTAATTGAAAACCATAGAAAAAATATTAAAGGAAATAGAAAAACATTAAAAAAAAAAAATTCATTGAAAAATACTAAATGAATTAAAATACTAATTAAGTAAAATTCTATAAGTAAAATACTAAATGAATTAAAATACTAATTAAGTAAAATTCTATAAGTAAAATACTAAATGAAGTTAATAAATCAAAATCAATATATAATTTATGGTATAAATTTATAACTAATTAAAAATTATTTCTAGGTGACGAGGAGAATGAAAATCCAAAGAGGTATATATATAATATTAACTTTACTTGTTCTCTTTAGCCTTTCTGCTGCAAGCGCAGCAGACGATCTTACAGATGATATTATTAGTGCTGATGAGAATGAAGAACTTATTTTAGATGAAACAGTCATTGATGACGTTTCAAATGCAAATGACAACTATGATGAAGAACTTATTAAAGCAAATGATGAAAAATTTGTATATGCTGGAAATGATTCAGATGAATTAAGGGAGGATCCAGGGACATATTCCGGGCTATCTAGCGAGATTGGCGCTGGAGGAAATATTGTATTGACACACGATTACTATACTTATGATAGTGGCGATACAATCATAATATCAATTAGCAATAGTGTTATTGATGGTAATGGTGCGATTATAGATATGGCCGGATCAACTATTCGAGCATTTAAAGTAACTGCTTCCGGTGTAACAATTAAAAACCTAACCATTAAAAACGCCAATGTAACTACAGATGATCTAGGCAATACAGATGATGAGGGCGCTGCGATTGACTTTGAAAAGTCCGGTACCATTGAATATTGTAATTTTATTAATAACTCTGCAAACGCTGCCGGTGCAGTATACTTTTATAAAGATAACAGCAAAGCAATAAATTGTAATTTCAGCTATAACCAAGCGGTATACTCTGGTGGTGCAGTTTGCTTTGAGGAAAGTGGTACTATAGAAAATTGTACTTTTGTCAATAACACTGCTGTTTATGATATTTTAGGAGGAGGCGGTGCTGTTTGCTTTAATGGTACAGGTAATGCGATAAATTGTAACTTTACCAATAACACCGCTCAAGGGTATTTTTCATGGGCTGGTGCAATTTGCTTTAATACAAATGGTAATGCGATAAATTGTACTTTCACTAATAATAAGGCTCATGACTCTGGAGGTGCAATTGAGATTTATGGCAATGGTAAATTGGAAAATTGCAGTTTTGATAAGAATTCTGCCAACGATGGTGGTGCAGTCAAGATTTATGGAGCTACTAAGATATCAAATTGTAATTTTACTGAAAACAAAGCAGCAGAACTTTCAGGTGATGGCGGCGCTATCTATTGGAATGCCAGCGCTGGCAAATTAGAAAATTGCAGTTTTGCTAAAAACTCAGCTTTTCACGGAGGTGCAGTTTCCTTTGAGGAAGATGGCGAAGTAACAAATTGTAATTTTACTGATAACCTAGCAGGAGACAGCGGTGCAATTTGGTTTACAGCGGATGGTACTGTAGAAAATTCCACTTTTATTAAGAATGAAGCATGGGATGAGTATGGCGGCGGAATTGTCTTTTATACCTCCGGGGATGTAAGAAATTGTAATTTCACTGATAATGAGGCTGATAAGCAAGGTGGTGCAGTTTACTTTAATGGAGCAGGTACTGTAGAAAATTCTAATTTCACCAATAATAAAGCACAGGATGGCGGTGCAATCTTCTTTTCAGAGGACAGTACTGTAAAAAACTGTATTTTTGTTAAGAATTGCGCTACTGATATACGTTCTGATAGGTATTTTGAGAGGTGCAAATATGTATTTTATAAGAATGGTGAAGTAACAAATTCCAGCTTTACTGAAAACAATGCTACTGAAGGTGGCGCAATTTTATTTAAGGGCAATGGTAAAGCAACAGATTGTAATTTTACCAATAACTCTGCTAAATTTGGTGGTGCTATTGACTTTGAGAGCCATGCCACTGTAGAAAATTCTAGCTTTAACGGTAACAAAGCATCCTCTAACGGCAGTGCCATCTGGATGAATCGTGCGGGAGGCATTGTTTCCAGCAGTGTTTTTGTGAATAACCGCGCTAATACCGGTACCATATTTTTCAGAAATGATAATTCCACTTCCCATT
Source organism: Methanobrevibacter ruminantium M1 (assembly GCF_000024185.1). NCBI lineage: Archaea > Methanobacteriati > Methanobacteriota > Methanobacteria > Methanobacteriales > Methanobacteriaceae > Methanobrevibacter > Methanobrevibacter ruminantium. The sequence goes on along the minus strand of NC_013790.1, from coordinate 490,530 downwards.
TGACAATCAATGATAATATTTTCCTGAATAATAATGGTGTTGCAATCTATTTTGATAAAAATGATTCTGATTCCAATACAGATTACAACTGGTTTGGAAACAATGCAACAAATTATGATATAGCACCAGTAGCTAATAATGCTGAAATAAATACTTGGCTTTTCCTGAATACAACTGTAAATCCGGATATGATTTCTATTTTAGATTCATTAGACATCGCGTTTAAATTATATGCTTACACTCCTTCTGAAGTATCAGAATATGACAACATCCGTTTGAAAGCTGTCGACTTGACATTAACTCCAACAAATGGAATATTCAATACTACCAAGACGGAGCTTGGAAAAACTGTTCAGTACATTCCAGAGAGTGATGGAATCGGAACACTAACAGCATCAATAGAAAATGCCTCCTACACTACAACATTAAAAATCACAGATGGAACAACATTCTTTGACTTAGATTATATCATAAACGCCAATAATAATAACACTATTGTTTTGGATAGAGATTACACTTATAACTCAACATTCGACTATAATTTTACAGATGGAATAGTCATTGATCGTCCTGTGACAATTATCGGAAATGGACATACAATAAATGCTGCTGAAATGGTCAGAATATTCCATATTCAAGCAGACAATGTAAAAATCAAAAACATTACATTCACAAATGCCATCTCAAACGGATACGGTGGCGCTATCTACTGGCAAGGAGCCAATGCTAATCTTTCCAGTTGTCTTTTTGAAAATAATAGTGCTGTAATGGCTGGTGCTGTAGCGTTCTATGGAAGCACTGGCAGTATTGTTTCTGATTGCAGTTTCATGAATAATTCCGCCAATAATGGTGGTGCAATCATGTGGCAAGTCAGTGATGACAGCGTTGTTTCTGATTGCAGTTTCATGAATAATTCTGCCATACAGGGCGGTGCTATCTATTGGAGCAGTAATGATGGTGTTGTTTCTGATTGCAGTTTTGTGAATAATTCCGCTGTGCGTAATGGTGGAGCAATATATTGGGAAAAAAATAATGGTAATGTTTCCGGCTGTATTTTTGTGAATAACAGTGCTGATAACGGTGCCATCTATTTCAATAATCAAAACTTTGGTCAAAATTTAACAATCAATCATAATATTTTCCTGAACAATGATGCCGTTGCAATCTATTTTGTGAGAAATGATTCCGCTTCCAATGCAGATTACAACTGGTTTGGAAATAATGCAACTAATTGCGATATAGCGCCAACAAGCAATAATATGGAAATGAATACTTGGCTGTTCTTGAATGCTACATCAGAACCGGAAGGAATTTCTATTCTTGATTCATGCGACATTATATTTAAATTATATGCTTATGCTCCTTCTGGAGTATCAGAATATGATAGCAGCCGTTTGAAAGAGATTAACTTAACAGTGACTCCAACTAACGGAAGGATCAATACTACCCAAGCCAAACTGGGAGAAAAGGTTCACTACACTCCAGAGAGTGCCGAATGCATGCTAACAGCATCAATAGAAAATGCCTTCTACACTACAAGATTAAAAATCTCAGATGGAACAACATTCCGTGACTTGAACAATCTCATAAACCGCAACGATAATGACACTATTATTTTGGATAATGATTTCATCTATAACTCACTTTTTGACAGTAAATTTAAAAATGGAATAAATATTAATCGACCTTTGACAATTGTTGGAAATAATTATACCATAGATGCTACCGGAATGGCAAGAATATTCCGTATTCAAGCAGATGATGTAGAAATCAATAACATTACATTCGCTAATGCTAAAATAGACGGCAATGGTGGTGCTATCTATTGGTATTCCGGCGCTAGAGGTATTGTTTCTGATTGCAGTTTTGTAAATAATTCAGCTAAGATGTATGGAGCTGCTATCTATTGGAATGGTGCTAATGGTAATGTTTCTGATTGCAGTTTTGTGAATAGCACTGTTACTGATGAACATGGTGGTGCTATCTATTGGCACGGTGCCAATGGAGTTGTTTCTGATTGCAGTTTTGTGAACAATTCTGCTAAGAAATATGGTGGTGCTATCTTTTGGAACGCTGCCAATGGAGTTGTTTCTGATTGTATCTTTGTGAACAATTCTGCTAAGAGCTATGATGGTGGTGCTATAGTATGGAATGAAGGTTTGAACGGTGCTATTTCTGATTGCAGTTTTGTGAATAATTCCGCCAATGATGGTGGTGCCATCTTATGGAATGAAGCTGCTGGCGGTACTGTTTCTAATTGTAGTTTTGTAAATAATTCAGCTAATAAGAGTGGTGCTGCTATCTATTGGGATTCCGGTGCTAGGGGTGTTGTTTCTGATTGCAGTTTTGTAAATAATTCAGCTAATAGGAGTGGCGCTCTATACTGGTTTGCTAATGATGGTGTTGTTTCTGCTTCTATTTTTGTGAATAACAGTGGCGATAATGGTGTTTTATACTTCAATAATACAAATAAGCGAAATTTATCAATCAATGACAATATTTTCCTGAATAATGATGTCGTTGCAATATATTTTGTTAATAGTGATTCCACTTCCAATGCAGATTACAACTGGTTCGGAAATAATGCAAGCAATTTTGATACTGAACCATTAACTACTAACGTGGAAATTAGTACTTGGCTCTTCTTGAATGCTACAGCAGATCCAAATCCAGTTGAAATTTTAAATTCATCAGATATCTCATTTAAGCTATATTCATATAACGCTACAGGAATATCTGATTATGACAATAGCCAGTTACAGCCTGTTAATTTAACATTGACTGCAACTAAGGGTGATGTCGATAGCATTGCTAAATTAGGGGAAACTGTCATATACAATCCAACTAGTTTAGGAACTGGAAGCGTAACTGCAAAAGTTGAAAACGTCGCATATTCTATTGAAATAAACAATATAAAATCAAATCCAAACCTATCAGTTGAATCCGATGAACTTACATACGGCAACAACATAGCAATTGCTCTTAATTATGAGTCTGCTGCTACCGGCAAAGTCAATATAACATTAAAAGGCAAAAAATCAGATTATACATTTGCAGATTTGGATTTAAATGAAACAATTTCACTTGGAATTCTTGCTGCTGATGAATATGAGGTCATTGTTGAATATTCCAGAGATGAGATTTATACCAATGCAAGCGCAAGGGGAACTTTAAAGGTCAATAAAGCCAATTCAACATTGACAGTCAGTGATATTGAATTTGATTATAAGGATATGGGATCTGGTGAAATATCATTCACTAACGCAACTGGTGTTGAGGCCAAAGTAATAAATCATGATGAAGCCATTGTTTTCGTTAGAGGAAATACTATAACTGTATTAAATTTAAGTGCAGACAGCTATATATTGGAAGTAACAACTATTACTGATGAAAATCACAATGAGGTAAGCAAGAATGCAACAATAACAGTTAGAAAAGTCAATTCTACCATTAATGTTAATGATATTGTCCTTTATTATGGCGAATCCATCAACCTTGCTGTAACAACTGATGGTGCTATTGGAATATCTGCTGATATCGATGGCGAGAACGTTGAGCTTAATGAAAACATCGTTACAATTCCAGATGATTTGGAATCTGGAAATCACACATTGACCATAACAACAGTTCCTAATGACAACCATAAGGAAGCAAGCAAAACCGTTAATATTGTTGATTGCAGGATTGGCAATATCACTGTTGTTGTTGATGGCGTTGAATATTCTATTCCTGCTGTAAATGGCACTGCCATTACAACCAATATGCCGGAGGAGATTGAAAAGCTTAAAGAAAATATTACTGATTTAACTGGTCAATTGGAAGAAGCACAAACAAACGCAACTAACCTGGCTAACAATCTAACAATTGCTAATCAAATAGTTGATAAATTAATCGCCCAATTGGAAGAAGCACAAGCCAATGCTACTCAAACAATCAATGATTTAACTCATCAATTGAATGAAGCCCAAACCAATGCAACTAAAATAGCTAACGACCAAACAAATGCTAATCAAATAGTAGACAATCTAACTGGCCAATTAAATGATGCCCAAACCAATGCAACTAAAATAGCTAACGACCTAGAAAATGCTAATCAAATAGTTGATGATTTAACTCGCCAATTAGAAGAAGCACAAGCCAATAATGATCAAACCATCAATGATTTAACTCATCAATTGGAAGAAGCTAAAGTTAATGCAACTAAAATAGCTAACGACCTAGAAAATGCCAATCAAACAGTTGACAATCTAACAACCCAATTGGAAGAAGCTAAAGTTAATGCAACTAAAATAGCTAACGACCTAGAAAATGCTAATCAAATAGTTGACAATTTAACTGACCAATTAGAAGAAGCCTTGGCTAATGCTACTAAAATCGAAACTGTTGTTGTCGATGGTAAAGAATACCCTATAGAATATGTGAACGGCACTGCAACAGTAACTACCAATTCTACAGGTCCTCAAAACATAACTCATGAGAGAAAAGCCACCCAAATCATTTATAAGGATATGGAAACAACTGCTATCGACACTAAAGTTGATGGACGTATCGGCAAATACTTCAATGTCATTCTCAAGGACAGTGAGGGTAATATTTTAGCGAATAAACCTATTCAAATTGGATTCAATGGTAAGGTCTATAATAGGACAACTGATGAAAATGGATCTGCTAAATTACAAATCAACCTCATCAAAGCAGACATTTACACATTTGCTATATGCTACCTCGGCGATGATGATTATAACGGTTCTTTCGTTGTATCAAAAATCACCGTAAAAGCGCAAAAAGGCACTCTAACCGTTCCAAACAAATCTTACAAAGCAACTACAAAAACCAAAACTTTAAGTGCAACATTCAAGGCAGCAAGTGGTAAAGTACTTGCCAATAAGAAAGTTTCATTCGTTGTGAATGGAAAAACTTATTCTGCTAAGACCAACGCCAAAGGTGTTGCTACTGTAAACGTCAGTTTGAATAAGAAAGGAACATATAGCTTCGTTGCCAAATTCGCTGGAGACAATACATACGCTGCAGTAAGCAAAAAAGCAAAATTAACAATAAAATAAATTTTAAAAAAAAAAAGAATAGCTTTTCACTATTCTTTTTATTTTTATTTTTTTTAGATGACTATTTTTTGATTTTTTAAAATCCTATCCAATTTTTTCCAAAATTAATTCTACCGAAAAATTTAATTTCTATTTCTTTAAAAAAATTCAATCAGATTTTTTCCAAAATTAATTCTACCGAAAAATTTAATTTCTATTTCTTTAAAAAAATTCAATCAGATTTTTTCCAAAATTAATTCTACCGAAAAATTTAATTTCTATTTTTTTTAAAAAATTCAATCAGATTTTTTCCCAATTATTTTTACCGAAAATTTAAAATACTTTTTGAAAAACTTTTAGAGAACTAATAAGAATACGTATTTTAAAGAAAAAGAATAATTTTTTTTGAAAAAGGATTGGCCATTAAAAACTATTTGTTTGGAATTAAGAAAAGGCCAATAAATAGTGTAAATAATAGTAAAAGAAGAAGAAAAAGTCCTTGAAAATTTTTCAATTTTCTAGAACCCGTAATTAAAAAGAGTTTAAATAAACTCTTTTTCTTTTTTAATTGAAAAATAGCGAAAATTATAATTAATTAAATAGGATTATGCTTTTTTTTAAGAAATTAACTAATTTTCTTCCTTATAAAAAGGTTCCCTATTATGAATTCCCTTTAAGAATATGTCAATGAGCTCCTCATCAGAGGCTCCTTCTCTAATAAATTCAATAAGATTTACAAGATTATCATTTCTAAGAAGGCAAGGCTTGATCTTTCCCTCGGGAGTAATTCTAAGTCTTGTACAGTTCTTGCAGAAATTGGTATTGTCAACAGGGTGAACAACCTCTATCTCTCCGCCGTCAATGAAATATTTTTTCCTATCCTGCATAAACTCCCTAACCTTTATCTCATCTGCAATTTCAGCAAGATGCTTTTCAAATTCAGCTAAAGGATAGTGATACTTGGAATTGAAGTCATTGTCATCACAGCTTTCAGACTCAATTATTTCAATAAGCTGAAGGATAACACCATGTTTCTTGGTGAATTCAAACATGTCCATAATCTCATCATTGTTGATATTGTTCATAACTACCATGTTTATCTTAACTGGATACATACCAACTGCACAAGATTCAATGATTCCTTTCTTTACTCTCTCTAAAACGTTTTTCCCCACAATCATTTTATAGGTTTCTTCATCAAGTGTGTCTAAACTGACATTGATTCTGTCTAATCCTGCATCCTTTAGAGGACCTGCTAATTTGTCTAAAAATATTCCATTGCTTGTGATTGAAATGTCACGAAAGTCAAGTGAGTTGACCTTCTCTACAATTTCAACTATGTCAGGGCGAACAAGTGGTTCGCCTCCAGATAGGCGTATCTTTTCAACACCTAATTTCTTTGCAATTCTGCAGATCTCGTATATTTCATCAGGAGTCATTTCAGAAGATGAGTCCAGCATGCCATCGTGGTGGCAGTATATGCAATTGACATTGCAACGATTGGTTATAGAAATCCTAAGTGAAATAATTGGCCTTTCATAATCGTCTCTAACTTTATCCTTCATCCATAAACCCCATAATAAAACTTAAAAAAATAAAAAATTAATTCATAAAAATAAAAAAAAAAATTAAAATTAAAATTAAAAATAATTTAAATCATAAAATAACTATTCATTCTTTATTGTTATTTCAACATCCTTAACTTCATCTACACCATATTCAGAAGTTTTAATAGCTTTCAATAATCCAAGAATGGTTTCTTTAATAATATCATCTGTAAATTTGTTTAATTCAATATCATTGCCATTGATTGCTAAAGTCACATTGTTTTCAAAATCATCATTACAAGCCATATAATCACCTAAATACTAAAATTAAAAAATTAATTGAATAATAAATTATTAATTGAAAAATTAATTGAATAATGAATTATTATTGAATAATGAATATTAATTGAATAAAATTATTATTGAATAATAATTATTAATTGAAAAATTAATTGATAAATATATTATTACTATCTTAATATATAATTCTATCTTTAAAAAAGTTTTTTAAATTTAAATCTTGATTTAATCCTTTTTGTTTTTTATTGTTAGGTCAATATTCTCAAAGTCTTCCACACCATATTCCTTGATTTTAAGTGGATTCAATATGCCCAATACAGTTTGCTTAATATAATTGCTTACAAACTTATTTAGCCCTATATTGATTCCATCGATGGCTAAATTAACTTCCGCTTGAGTATCGGGATTATAATCCAGTTTTCCTTGTGCAAATGCCTGACCTATTATACTTGCATCATTATAGCCACAGTCACTAACGAATAATGTATCTAGGATGTCATAGGACCTTTCTTCTATAAGGTCTACAAGATCTAGAAGCTCTTCATCTGTTATTTCAAATGAATTTACTGTTTTGATTGTGTATTCGTCTTCCACCTCTTTGCAGGTTGCTATCTTTGCATAAGGATAGCTCTTGAATCCCTCTATAACCACAAAATCAGGATTTTCAATAAGCTTTATTAAGAATAGAATACGTTCCAAGTCAAGTCTTTCATTGATATTGAAATAGGTGCGGCCTCCAATTCCCACAACAAAATCAGAGCCTGACTCCATTTGCTTGTAGGTGTCTGTACCCTCATGATCCATTTCCATTTGGTGATGAGAATGCTTTATGCTTGCTACCTTAAATTCCCTATTGGTCAATTCCTTGATTATCTTGCTTGTAAGTGAAGTCTTTCCTGTATTTTTTAAGCCTACAATTGAAATAATTCTCATTTTTACACCATAAACTAGTTATATAAATTATATCTCTCTAAATTTATAAAAATCAATATAAATCTCTCTTAATTAAAAATATAAAATCAATAATCCCTCTTAATTAAAAATATAAATCAATAATCTCTTTTAATTTAAAAAAATCATTTTTAAATTTAATTCATTCAAATAAACCCCTGGAATAAATAATCGTAGATAAAATTATCTACAATGAAGAAATTTAAGAAAAAGAGCAGGGAGAAATTATAAATAAATTAAATTTAAAAACAAAATGAAATGAATCAAATTAAAAAAATAAATAAAGAGAATATAAATTTTAATTAAATAATCTAAAAATAGCATTCATTATAGAAATGAGTGAATAAGAGGTGACTATTTTTAAAATTATTAATTAAAAAATAAAAAAATGAATAAAAATAGAAAATTGTAAAACGAATATAATAAGATATCTTAGGCAATTCCTTATTTTTAAGAAAATACTTATTACAAAGTTTTACAATAACTAAAATTTATTCTAATATCTTTTTAACCAACGAATTTAGTATTGTCTGTATGATTTAGGACCAAATTCAGTGAATGGTAATGGTTCTTCGTTGTCTACACCACTGTAGTAACCGAAGATGTCTCTGACCTTTTGGTTTACAGTAGCCCATACTTTGGATACTGGAATTTCACAAGGACATACTTCAGAACATTGACCACAGTTAGTACATGCGTCAACCATGTGTACCATACGGGTTAAGTGGAAGAATGGAGCTGCAGGAGTGTATCCGCCAGGTACCCATTCAGGACCTTCAGCTTCAAGACAGCAGTCGTCACAGAAACAGAGAGGACATGCTTCACGGCAACCGTAACATTTCATACATTTGGAGAATTCTTCTTTGTATTCTGCAAATACTTCTAAAATGTCACCGGAGGTTCCAGCAAAGTCTTTTTCTCTTTGTGCCATTGCTTGTTTAACCATGATTCCGTCGATGTTAGCACGGATTGTTACACCTTTTTCGATTGGTTCTTGGGTTTCAATTAAACCAGCTTCAATAACTTTATCTAAGATGTCTGCACCTTTTTCAGAGCAAACTTCTACAAAGGTTGCTTTTCCTGCTAATTCACCGATAACTCCCCAGTTACCTAAAGCTAAATCAGCGTTGGTTGGGATGTTCATGGTACATCTTTGACAGTTTTCTCTTCTACCCATACCTTCTTCTTCGAGTTCATCAATAGAAATTGCTTTTTCGCCTTCAGCGGTTTCCATAATGAGTTTTCCTTTGGAAATTTCTTCTTTGATGACATCTGCAGGGTCTAATTCATATACGTCACGAATCATTTTCATAGTTGGTACAGGAGGCATGGTTCCTCCACAGTTTACACCAATCATGATTACGTTTTCTTCGATTACTTTTCTCTTTCTCATTAACTCTTTTAAGGTCATTGCGTCACATGGTTTTGTGGTAACTGCAATTTTCATATCTCTTGCACCGTCTAAGTATTTGGATACGAATTTTGCTAAGTTTAATGTACCGCAGTGAAGGGATCCTGCAGATTTGATTACATCTTCAGGGTCGGTTATGAGAATAGGTTTTGCGTCGTAAAGGTCAGCTGCTTCTTCTACAGCAACAACAGCGTCGACAATACCTTCTTCGAGTAAGTATTTCATGATGGTAGTTACTACACCACCATATTCTCCTTTTTCTTTAATTGCTTCATTACCAGAGTATGCATAAAACATATCATTTACATTTACAGCCATATTATCTACTCCTTATTCCTCACTTATAATTTTTCTACTTGAATAGCACAAGCTTTTAATTCAACCATCTTACATTTAGGGTCGAAAGAATCGGAGTTAGTTAACATGTTAGCTGCACATTCGGTAAAGTGCATAGGAATGTTTACGATACCTTTCTTAATGTCGTCGGTTACACGAGCAGGAATTTCGATTTCTCCTCTTCTGGAGTAAGCTTTTACTATTTCGTTGTTAAGAATTCCTCTTTCTGCTGCGTCTTCAGTGTTGATTTCGATGAATCCGGTAGGTACTTCCTTATCTAAGGTTTCACATCTTCTGGTCATTGCAGCGTGATAGTGGAACAAGATACGGGTAGTAGTTAATAATAATGGGTATTCATCATCTACAACTTCGACAGGACCTCTGTGTTCTAATGCTTGGAATACACCTAAACCGTCTGGGTGTGCGAATTTGTCTTTGTGCATTAATGGTTCACAAGGATCTTCTGGGTCAAGGCATGGCCAGTGGACACCTTCAGGTTTGAGTAATCTTTCGTGAGTAATTCCGTAGTAGGAAGGAGCGAGTTCTCTGATTTCTTCCCAAATTTCAGCAGCGTTTTCGTAGTGGAATAATTCTCTTGGTCTGCCCATTCTAACAGCAATTTCTTCCATGATCTTCCAGTCAAGCATGGTTCCTTCAGGTGGTTCTTGAGCTTTACGTAACCATTGAACTCTTCTTTCACCGGAAGTGAAGGTACCTTCTTGTTCACCCCAACCTGCAGCAGGTAATACTACGTCTGCTTCAGCAGCGGTGTCGGTCATGAATAATTCTTGAACGATTAACATTTCTAAGTTTGCAATTGCTTCTTTGGTGTGTTTAATATCTGCATCGGAGAGAACAGGGTCTTCACCGTGGATGTATAATACTTTTAAGTCACCAGAGTGAGCAGCGTTCATCATTTCGACTAAGGTTAAACCAGGAGTGGTTGGTAATTCGATTTGATAAGCGTCTGAGAATTTTTTGGTAATTTCAGGGTTTGCAACTTTTTGGTATCCGACATAGTCAGAAGGTAATGCACCCATATCACAAGCACCTTGTACGTTGTTTTGTCCTCTTAATGGGTTTACTCCTCCACCAATCTTACCTACGTTACCGGTTAACATAGCTAAGTTAGCGGTGGACATTACGTTATCTGCACCGTGAGAGTGTTCGGTAATACCTAAAGAGTATACAATAGCTGCGTTTTCAGCTTGAGCATATTCTAAAGCTACACGTTCAATTTGTTCAGGGTCAGCTTCGGTAATTTCAGCTACTTTGTCAAGGTCGTATTTCATAGCTACTTCTTTCATTTCTTCGTAGCCTTTGGTTCTGTTTTTAATGAACTCATCATCTTGTAAACCATTTTCAATGATGATTTTGATCATACCGTTCATTAAAGCTACGTCAGTACCGGTCTTGAATTGCATGTATTCGTGAGCTAATTTTGCAGTAGGAGTGAATCTTGGGTCAGCTACTACTAATTTTGCACCGTTTTTAATAGCTCTGATGATTTTACGTCCGAATAATGGGTGTGCTTCCATGTTGTTGGAACCGATACAGAAAATGAAGTCAGCTTCTTCAATACTGTCATAACCGTTGGTGGATGCACCTGAACCGAAGGTGGTAGCGAGACCAGCTACAGTAGGACCGTGACAGATACGTGCACAGTGGTCTACGTTTTGGGTTCCACAACCAGCTCTTGCTAACTTTTGGGTTATGTAAATGTTTTCGTTAGGAGATCTAGCACATGCGTAGAATCCTAATTTGTTAGGATCAGTGTCAGCATATTTTTTAAGAGTGCTAGCTACTAAATCTAAAGCTTCATCCCAGGAAGCTTCTCTGAATTCACCGTTTTCTTTGATTAACGGAGTAGTTAATCTGTCTGGGTGGTTAATGAATTGGTATCCAAAGTTACCTTTTGGACATACTTTACCTTCATTAACTGGGTGTCTTTTCCAAGGTTCTACACCAATAATTTTGCCATCTTTGACCACAAAGTTAATACCACAGCCGGTACCACAGTAAGGACAAATAGATGGTACATATTTTATCTCAACCATTTTATAATCTCCATTTTTTAATCAAGGTTTTTATTTTTTGATTTAAGTTCTATTGACAAAATCAATTATTGCGTAAACGATGAAAACTTTTATTAATAAATTAATTTAATTGTTAAATTAACTCTTAAATTTCATTAAATTTATTGTTAAAAGTTTCAAAATTATTTTTACTAAATATTTCAAAACGTATTGTGAATTGTGTCGAGTATTGTGAATTGTGTCTAATGAAATTCAATAAAAGATAATTGACAATATTTTTTATTTATTATTTATATATAAATAACAATCATGAAAATTGCAAAAAAATCAATTGCAATAGTATGATAATGATATAATTTAAATCGCTGAAATAATCCGATTTAAATTAATTGTGATTTCTTATATATAATAGAATATTATAATAATTATTTATTATAATCATGAATTGTGAAATTGTAATGATATTTGATAATAAAGTGATCAGTCTGATAAAACTCAATTAGACATTCTGAAAAAACTCCAATTGATTTCACTTTATTATAAATATTATAAATATAATTATTGAATTGTTAAGATCACTTATTGATATGAGAATATTTATTAGGTTTCAAGATAAATATTCTCCAATAAGCATTTTGCAATCAAGGATTAAAGATTCGAGATCTAAATCCCGATTGCCATTTATTCATACTTAAAAAAGCACAAATAAAAAATATTTTTTATTTATATTTTTAATTTTTGGTTTTAAAAAATTATGATTTAAGAGAAAATCTCTTAAATATAATTTTTATATAGTCTATATTTATTTTAGTCTAATTAAAGCCAAATATTTATAAACTATTTAGTCGCGTAAGTATACGAACCAGTAAGCACATGCTACGAATACAGCAGCACCAACGATGTTACCTAAGGTTACAGGAATTAAGTTGTTGATGAAGAATTGTGCCCAGGTTACTTCAGCACCTAAGAAGATACCTAATGGGATGAAGAACATGTTTGCGACACTGTGCTCAAATCCAATACATACAAACGCCATGATTGGGAACCAAATTCCGAAGAATTTACCTACTACATCGTCAGCAGCGTTAGCTAAGTATACAGCTAAACATACTAACCAGTTACAACCGATACCTCTAAGGAAACATTGTACCCAAGTTAAAGAAGCAGTTGATTTACCAGCTGCCATGAAGGTAGCTCCACCTAATGCTTTAGTGTTAGCAATGGTAATTGCACCGCCAGCGAATGCTTCAGGTACCATAATACCAGTTAAGTAAGCAAGTACGTAAGCAACGAAGAGACCACCGATTAAGTTGAATACCCAACTACCTACCCAGTTTTTGAGTAAGCCCATGATATCAGTTTTACCGTCTAAAAGACCCATAGTCATAAACATTACGTCACCAGTGAATAATTCAGATCCACAGATAACAACCATAATTAAACCTACAGGGAACACTGCCCCGAATAATAATTTAGAAATACCTACTGGAACTCCACCAGCAATAGCACCAGTATTTGCTACTTCTGCAAGTAAACCTCCGAATGCAATGTATGCACCTGCTAAGAAACCTAAAATAGCAAGTTTTATGATAGGCATTTCACCTTTTGCGGTAGCTGCAGATGCAACTGCTTTTGCAGTATCTGCAGGACTTTTAAAACTCATTATATCTCAACTTCTTTATTTTAATTATCCCATATAATTATCAATACTCTCAACACATATTCAATATGTGCACATAAAGAGAGCATTAATTATAATTATTTATCATTCATATAAAAAGACTTTGCTATTAAAATCAAAAGAAAAGACTTATATATGAAGAGTGTAAAATTTTTCTAACGAAAAAATAGTTCATAACGATTAAATACCAATAAATAATGAACAAATATCTATTTTAAAGGATAAAATTATTTTTTTAGAAGATGCTTTTTAAACCATATGAAATAATAATTATATCGAATATTATAAAACCAATAGGATAATAGGAATAAAGAAAATGAAACGCTTAAATATGATAAAAATGATAATAAATTAATATATATGATTATTCATTTCGCAAAAAAGAAAGATTTTTTTAAAAAAAATAAGATATGCAAGAATATTTTATAAAATTGAAAAAAATTAAAAAAAAATTTGTTAGATAATTGTTAAACTAACTTAAAAGCTAAAAATAAGTAAAAATTAAACGACATGAAACACTATATAAAAAACGATATATTAATTAGGTTAAACTAAACATTTGCAGATTTTATAAAAATAACAAATAGAACTAATATTTATCATGATTAATAATGATAAATTAAAAAATAAAACCAAGTTAAAACATAAGGATATATGTAAAAAATAGAAATAATTGAACATTAATGTACAAAAAATCTACAATTAATATTATATATTTTAAGAAATTAAATAATATTTAATAGGTTTTAATAAATGAATATAAAAAAATTAAATAATATTTAATAGGTTTTAAAAAATGAATATTAAATATTATTACATAAAACTATTATTATAATAAAATTTATACTCTAAATTTATACCCTATAGAATTTAATAGGAGGAAAATTATGAACAATAAAAAGATTATAATGTCTTTTCTATTGGTCCTATTGATTGCAATATCTGTCTCTGCAGTTTCAGCAGCAGACATTATAGCAGACAATCAAGATTCAATTTCATCCAATGACAATTCAATCAATGAAATTGCTACAGAAGACATTAGCAAAGACATTAATGACAAATCTCTTTCAGATGGAGTCAGCACCGGCGGAAACAATTGGATTGTAAAACCATCAACAGATGGAAAAAGCGATGCAAATTCCATTCAAAAGGCAATAAACCTCGATAATACAAAGCCTGGAGACAGTCTCCTTTTAACTGATAAGAACTTCACCTTAGAAAAGTCAGTTAGCTTGAATAAAGACCTTACAATCAATGGGGGAAATATATACAATCAGAACAATTTAACTGATCTATTTATAATAGATCCTAAATCTGAAGGAGGTCCAAAGAATATAACAATTACCAATGTTACATTTTATGTAAATGGAAATGAAAACATTGTGCTTGCAAATGGAGAGAATTACGGCACAACTTATATTGATCTTGCCAATATAAAAATAAGCAACTGTACAATCTTGCCTATAAATCCAGACAGCAATATCAATGATACAGTGCTTCTTAATATAAAATCCGATAGGACAGTAGGCCAAACAGGTCAAAGTACAGGATTCGTATTGGTTTCAGGCAACAAGCTAAACGGCATAAACACCCTTAAGAATAACGATTACGTATTAAAAGACGACTTTGTTATTCAAAAGGCGGACCCTATCTTAAATACCGCCCTAATATGCCCTAACATGACTATTACAACCTATGATAAAAACACTAATGACACTCCAAGCTATTATGAAGTGAAATTGATAGATCAAAATGTCAATCCTGTAATCAACAGGACAATTCAGATAGGATTCAATGGCAAAATCTATGATAGGACAAGCGATGAAAATGGAATAGCAAAGGTAAAATTAACCTTAGCTTACACTTCAGTTTACACATTTGCAGTTTACTTCCTAGGTGATGAAAGCTATGCAAGTGCATTTGACGTTTCAACTGTGACAATCATTAAGAAAAATGCCACAATCACTCCAAAGACAGTTAGCTATAACGTAAATGCAAAAACAAAAACTTTAACTGCTACCTTAAAAGACAAAAACAATAAGGCTTTAGCCAATAAGAAGGTCACTTTCACTGTAAATGGAAAAACATACACTGCAACAACAAACTCAAAAGGTGTTGCAAGCGCTAAGATAAGCCTAAGCAAGAAAGGCACATACACTTTCACTGCCCAAGTTTTGCAGGGGACAATATCTATAATTCAGTTTCCAAAAAAGGGAAAGCTTACCTTAAATCCGCTTTCAACAAACTTGACTGTCAAGAAGTACACATTCAAAAAAGCAGCCACTAAGAAAATACAAGTCACTCTCAAATCCGGCAAGACTGTGCTTAAGTCCAAAAAGCTTACCATAAAAGTTAATGGAAAAACATACTCCGGAAAAACAAACACAAAAGGAATCGCTACAATTACCATAAAATTAACTAAAAAAGGAACCTACACTTACACAGCTAATTTTGCAGGAGACAATACTTATAAGGCTATTAGCAAATCTCAAAAAGTGGTTATAAAATAAAATTGTTAAGTAAATAGAGAATTGATTTGATTATTGGTTCTTTTATTTACTTTGATTCTTTTTTTTAACTTTTTTTTAACTTTTTTTAAAAAATTACTTTAAACTTTTTTTAAAAAAACTTACTTTAAACTTTTTAAAGCAATGTTTTAAACTTTTAGCAATTTTAAAAAAAAAAACTTTTTTTCTCTTTTCAAACACACCAATATATCCCAAATAATACTTTTTTTAGCAATTATATTATAATTATTTTATAATATAAATCAAATAACAAAATATTAAAAAAGAACCATATAAAAATAAGAACTAAAAATAAAATAAGATAAAAAAAGAACTAAAAATAAAAATAAGATAATAAAAGAACTAAAATAAAAAAATAGTGAAAAAAGTTTTAAATTTACGTCAACCCTGAACCATGACTAATTTACCAGTATCAGGATCTTTATAAACTTTTCCCACCTCAGAATAACCAGACTGCTCTAAAGAGGCACCTGCATTGGCACTACTATTAAAGTCCTGACCTGTGCTCACTTGAGAAGTGGCCTGTTGTGCTTGAGACTCCTGAGTCTTAGCCATCATATCAGGATTTACCTGAAGAGCCATAATGGCAAAAATCAAAAACCCTAAAGCAAGCACAAGCATTGCATCTGAAAGATTTGAAATCCCAGACATAGGATCCTCATCGCCATCATCACTAAAACGTTTTCTTTTTCTTAACATTTAATCACCTTAAATGTGTATCAAATAATTAAAATAAACCATTTTATGCTATAAAAATTAATCCAATCATCCAAATTAATTAATATAATATAAGGAATTAAAACTGATTCAATTTTTCTAAAATAGCCTCTGCAATTGTCTCAGTTGTAGTCAAATCACTTTCATACCATTGCTTTCTATATTTAGAAACAATATAACCTAATGCACCAATAGTCAAACCAGTGACAGTTGTATCAAAAGCAATTGTCAAGGATTGGGCAAGAGTGGTAATATCCCCAGTACCTAAAGCAGAAAGTCCAGGACCTAATGGTATTAAAGTACCAAGAAGACCAAATATAGGGCCTAATCTTACTAAAATATCTGTTTTAGTTGTTAATTTAAGCAGATTGCTTTCTTCCTCTTCAATAAGTTTACTTGCAAAAGCCTTTCTTGCCTCTGGACCTAAATTATAATTATCAGTTATCTTTACAAGAATTTCTTTTTGCTCTTTATACAAAGCGCTGGCATCTATAACAGCCTTTAAGTCTTCAGGACTATCGGAGCTTGAAATGTCTTGCAATAACTTTTCCAATCCTGCAGATTTCAATGGCTTTTTTGTAAACCATTCATTTAAAAATCCGCCAAAGCTTAAAATTGCATAGATTAAGAATATAACTAAAACAATTACAACAGGTGCCAGCAAGCTTTCAGAAACAATATGGATAAACGAAGTCAATATTTCCGTACCTTGAAGTATCATTTTCACACCTATAAAAATTATAATAAATTGATAAATAAATATTAAAAATTCTAATTAAATTCGCCAATATAACTAAAGTAACAATAATAACAATTAGCAATTAACAAATAACAAAAGAATTAACAATTAATAGATAAATAAAGAATTACTTCCTTTTTAGCCTTTTTAAAACCCAATCATTATATAAAACCCCTAAAACAAGCAAAATGACAATTGCTATAATCATATATAGCACCTTATATGTAGGAGTAAGAATTAGAAAAGATCCAAACATTGAATAATCCAATTCTCTTACGCTAGAGAAGGTTAAAGCTAAAATAAGAAGCAAAATAAATTCTAAAAACATATATTCACCAATGACTGCATAATATGGTCTTTTAGCATTGTTGAATATTTTTGAGATTTTATAAACTAAAAAGATAACTACAACAGAAAGAATAGCTAATTCAAGACCAGATAAGAAAAGATTATCTGATTTTAAACCTAAAGCCAATGCCCCAATAGATAAGAATGAAGATAAAATAGTGCCATATAAAACAACTTTATCATCATTTATTCCATAATTCTTTCCAAATCCCACATATCGAATTGAAATAATTAGCATTAAAGCACTAACAGCAAATAAAATATACGGAATAAAATCTATGGATTCCTTTTGTAAATTCAAGGAAGAAAATACAAAAGTTAATGCAAATACTATAATAGCATAGCCTAAAACAAATGGAATAAATTTATTTTTATTAAAACTAGAATATCTTAGTAAAAATGCTATATTTGTGGCAAATAATAAAATAAAAACAATCAGATATTCAAAAATTAAATCCATCATAGTTAATCACATATTAGTTTAATCATTAATATATTTAAAATGTGATTATATAAACATATCGAAAATATATAAAATTTCTATGCTCGAATATAAATATTTGGATAATCATCGCAAAAAAACCAAATTATGAAGAAAAACTAAGTAAAAATAAGAAAAAGTAAGTAAAAATGAATAAAAATAAGTAAAAATGAATAAATGTAAATAAAAATAAGTAAAAATGAATAAAAATAAGTAAAAATAATAAAAAGTAAGTAAAAATTTATAAAAAAAGAAAAAAATAAAATTTAAAAGAATAATAACTAATTTAAGCAATTATTATTCTTTAATCATATCCATAATATCTTCACGGTAGTATAATCCAATTACACAAATAATCAAGAAGACTAATCCACCAACACCAGCAACTCTAAAGGTTTCCTCATCAAGTGACAATGATTTTACAGTAGAACTTTCAGGAGTGTCTGCTTGAGCTGCAGAAGGGCCCGCAGATGAAGATGCAGAACTTGCTGCCACATTAGAAGTTCCTGCACTTGCAGGAGAGGAATCTCCATTTGAACTTACAGAAGAACGACCGTCTGAAATACCAGAGTCGCCTCCGCCGTTTCCACCACTTGGAGTGGAGCCTGTTCCATTCTTATCTTCTACCTTTTTCATGTCCTGATTATCATTATTAGTCTCTTCTACCATAGATTTGATCAAATCATCATAAATCTTTTTATAGTATTCCATTTCACTGGAACTAAGATTTTGAGTCTCTCCCCAATCGCTAAGCTTACGCTTGTCTTCACCAACATCAAGAAGGACCTCATCATTTTCGCCGCTAGCGCCATCAACTTCAACATAAGCAACAGAATTTATGAAATTGACATTATAGGAAACTCCATTGATGCTGATTGTAGCACTAAAGTTAGGAAGCCCGCTTACTCCCCTGGAATTCTTATCCACAATTGAGAAATAATAGCCATTTCCATTTTGACGGGTTTTAATGGAAAATCCATTTTTCATGGCAACCCTAACACAACGTCTGCTAGCAAAGTTTTCACCAATAGTTACTGCCTGGTCTCCAGTGTTTCTTAAATCCAACTGTCCGCTTTGGGTAAAGAAATTCTTCTCTAAAGTGAAATCCCCTTTTGTTCCATAAAAATCATAGTCAAATAGAACTCCAACTCTTCCAGTATTAGTGACTACATTCTTATTAAAAGTGAAATTATTAATCCATCCGTTAATGATTACTCCATCACCATTGTGATTGAGGGTATTGTTTAAAATGGAAACATTATTTACAGAATTAGGGAAATCTACACCAGTATACCATTCATCTATAATATTTCCTTCAATCAATACATTCTTAGCGTTTGGCCCGAAGTAAATGCCTGTGGATTCTATACGTCTGTCATGGCCAGTGATATTATTGTTTAATATGCTAACCTTGTCTCTATAAATGTCTTTTAAGCTAATTCCCACATTGTATCCGTTATCTGGAGTTATATTATTATTGGATATGGTCAATCCGCCAGATTTTGAAATGTCAATGGCAGTTTCAAATCTTAGGAAACTATTCCTTACAATCTTTGAATTAAAAACATTTTCGAGGACAATAGCTTTCCGTTTTGTAAAGATTTTATTTTTTGATATGCTTATATCGGACACATCACTTGCCTCTACAAAGGAATTTGCAAGATTTGCTGTAAAACCTGAAATATTTGTTCCAGATCCTCCTCTTGATATAGTAAATACAGGCAAACGATAGCTTGAATTTATCACAGTGCCAGATTTACTTATAATGTTTAGAGCTTTATCTATTTTCAGATAAATATTTTTATAGAAGGAACCTGTAAATTGAATTGTACTTCCAGGTGCAGCATTATCAATGATCTTTTGGATATATGCAGAACCTATAGAACTGTCATTAGGAATAAGATACTTTTGAGGCTTTTGATTAGAAGCACCTTTAGAATCATCTAAATTAGTAAGATTTTCTAAATTATTTGAATTATTTGAATTGCTTGAATCATTAGTAGTTGAATTATTAATTAAATCAGCATTATTTAAATTCAAATCAGAACCTGAAACAGAATTAATTAAATCAGCATTATTTAAATTCAAATCAGAACCTGAAACAGAATTCTTATCAGAATCTAAATTTAAATTATTATTAGAATCTAAATTTAAATAATTATCCTTATCAATAGAACTATCCAAATTAGAACTGGACAAAACCGAATTAGAACCATCAAAAGAATCTACATCAGAAATATAATTGTCTTGATTGACTGAATTTGAATCTAAATCATTTGCAACTACAGATCCAATACTTATGAAGAATATTAGAAATACGAATATTAATAATATTCTTTTATTAATAAATCCACCTCCTATAACCAGAACAAATATGGATAACGACATTTGTCCTTTTTTTTAATTTAACAATATAATACATAATTTGGCAGAAAATTTATTAGAATAATAAAACTCCTGCCAAGAATATAAAAATTCAATATAAACCAAATTTATAGTTTTTTGGCTTAACCATATACCTTATGATACAAATCAATAGAAAAATATCGATATTTGATGGTTAAATTAGCCCTAAAGTATTCGATTTATAAAAGTTTATAACAATTATAAAAAGGATATAAACTTGAATTAAAACATAATTAATATGAACTGTAGTTTATTATTCAATATATAAATATCTTTCTAAAATATATTTCATATTATAATGAAAAAATATAAAAAATACATATAAATCGATGAAAATTTCTAAAAAAATAAGAATTTTTTAAAATAAAATAAGATTAAAAATATTATAATTCATATCACTTTTTAAACTTTAAATTGAAAAATAAACATTATAATAAATTTTAAAATATATTAAAGTAAAATAAACTATTATTTTTAAATTTTAATAAAAAATTACAAATATTAATATAAATTATAAGAAATAAACAAAAATAATTATAACCATAAGATATATATTGCATATCAACAAAACATATTATTACTAATATTAATAAAATAATTGTTATTTGATTAAGTTTAATAATTTAAACAATTTTTAGTTAAAGCTTAACTAATTCCCTTAAAGTTATTTAAATCGTTTAACTAGTTAGCATTAGATAAAATCAATTAAATTAGCAATTATCTTTTGAAAATAAAGATAATAAGAATTTGAATATTAATATTAGTTTTTATTTAAAAAGTAATTTTATTACATTTTAATTAAAAGAAAAACAAGTTAAATTTTTAAAAATAAGATCTAAAAAATCTGATTTAATATTAATGGAGAAAAAATATGAATAAAAAAATTATCTTATCCCTCCTTTTAGTATTATTAGTAGCTATTTCTGTCTCTGCAGTTGCAGCAGCAGATGCTGATGTCACATATATAAACGATGCTGCAGATGTAGACGATGTTGCAGACGAAAAAGTTGCTCCTCTTACAGCTAGTGCTGATGCACAAGACATCCAAACTAAGCTTGATAATGCTAAACCTGGAGACACAATTGAATTAGAAAACAAGACATATGACGTTGATACAACATTTAATGTAACTAAACAAGTTACCATCAAAGGTCAAGACACTGTCATTAAAGCTAGCGGTGCATCCCAAGGTGGTAGCGGAGCACTCTTCATTGCAAATGAAGCTGGAACTGCTTTTGAAGGAATTACCTTCATTAACACTGACGGCCACAAAAACTATGGAGAACAAGTATCAGGATATGCTATCCAATTAGCTATTGAAAACGGTACTGTAGACAACTGTAAATTCATCGACTGGAGTAGCGGTGTATACGGTAAAGGCGCATCTTTCTGTAGCATTACCAACTCTTACTTCAACGGTTCATCCGAACAAGTAACCAACGGCGGTAAAAAAGAATACGGTACTAAAGCAATTAACCTTATGGGTTCCCACGACATTACCGTAACCGGATGTACCTTTGAAGGACAAGTTCTTGACGCTATTTCCATTGCAAGTAACTCAGGTAACAACATCATGACCGACAACACTTTCATCGACAACTGTTATGCTATCTACTTCGGTGGAGCTTCCACCCAAGGATGTGTAATCGCTAACAACAGTTTCATCAGATGCGGATACTGTGTTGATGACAAAGGAAACGTAATCTTTAAAGATTTACCTATAATCAGTACTCAAAAAGCAGCTAACGGATACATCATTGCTGATAACACTATTGAAGCAAATGAAGGATCTATCTTTATGAAAGCTGAATCAGGTAACACAGCACACGGATACCCAAGTAAGATCGGTGACATAAACATTACAGGCAACACCATTACCGCAACTGCAGGGGCTAATCCTGAAGGCATTACTTTCATGTACATCTTAAGTAACTCTGGTCCTTTAAACCCATATGCACCTATTGCAATCGTTAACAACAACTTAGACGCAGGCATTACCCCTGTAACCGTATGGTATGCTGACTGGGACAATGAAAATGGTACTGTAATTCCTGCAGCAGATAAAGCAGTAACCTCCATCAACATTGCAGAAATCGCTGCAGCAGATGGAACCGTCACTGTTGAATTGGTAGACGTAAACGGCGCTCCTCAAGCAGGACAAACCCTTTCCTACAAAATCGACGATGGAAATGCAACTGAAATCGAAACTGATGAAAACGGTAAGGCTGTAATCAATGTACCAATTGATGAAAACGCTACTGCCCAAACTGTTGCCGTTGAATTTGCCGGAACTAACGACCTTGCTGCAAGCAGCGCTCAAGTTTCATTCAAAAACACTGCAACTAAAAGAACAGCTACCCAAATCAATGCTAACAATATGTCAGTTGTCACTTTAGCACCTAATACCGGTGACACAAATGACAATTACTTCAACGCAACCTTACTTGATGCAGAAGGCAATCCTTTAGTAAACAAAGAAGTCAAAATTGGATTTAACGGTAAAGAATACACTAAAACCACAAATGAAAATGGTGTAGCTCAACTTAAAATTAATTTAGGATACAAAGGAGGATACACCTTTGCTGTAGCATTCCTCGGTGACGATGAATATGAAGCATCATTTGGAGTATACTTAATTAACGTAGCCGCTCAAACTCCTAAATTAACTACCAAAGCTGCTACTTACAAAGCATCCGCTAAAACCAAATCCATTAGCGCTACCTTCAAAACCGAACAAGGCAGTGTAATCGCTAATAAGAAGATCAGTTTCACTGTAAACGGCAAAACTTACACTGGAACTACCAACTCTAAAGGTGTAGCTACTGTTAAAGTAAGTATCAATAAGAAAGGAACTTACAGCTTCACTGCTAAATATGCAGGTGACAACACCTACAAAGCAGTAAGTGCAAGTGCTAAACTTACTATAAAATAAGTTCTAATTTTTGAAAAGTAATTTAAATTACTTTTCATATTTTATTTTTTTATTCTTCCTAATTATTCCATTTATTAGTTTAGAAGATATTTCTTATTATTTTAAAGGATACTTTTTAAAAAAAAAAAACCCACTATTTTTTTAAAGGCAATTGCCAATCCTTATTTTTCATAAGAAAAAATTTCTATTTTTTAAAAAAATAAAAACAATATAATTAATTATTATCCTTATTCTGACCCCAATATAACAAAAATTTAAAATTTTTGCAATTGTCAAAATAATATAATATATAATTTTAATATATGCGAACTAATATTTAAAATTATGTTTTTTGAAAAATGTGAAAGTGCTGTAAAACCGTGAAGGCATGTACATGTATCCATAAATAAAAAGAGTTTTGTTGAAAAAAGGTTGATTTTCTACAAGAATTGAAGCATATTTTTACCCTTTTCAGTAAGCCTGTAAAGTTTAGGAACATGGTACTCAGGATTTATGACATAGACCAGTTCATGTTCGCGAAGATCCTTTAATTTCTTGCTGACATTGTTTGGGTGAATGCCTGTTTTCCTAGAAATTTGGATTGGTCTTATAAAGTCCACTCCTTCAAATGACTTAAGCACCATTTCTCTTGTTGGCGCGTTTCTGATGTATTCAATTAGGATTAATGTTTCATCGTCCATAAATTAATCATTAAAGCTATTTTCTATAATTTCTATTTCTTCATGATTTAAACCATATAATTCATAGACCAGTAGGTTAATTTTTTCGTCTGCTTCTTTAATCTCTCTTTGCAGATATTCTATTTTTCCTAAACTTTCATTAAATAATTCGGACAAGTCCTGTATTTGATTTGGTCTAATGACTACTTTTTTCTTTTTTATCTCTTTTAAGAATTCTTCAAAGTTTAAATCATAATAGTTTTCTAGTTTCTTAGAGAGTTTTTCAATTTCAAATTCTATTTTAAGCCATGTTTGAAATGCATTTCTTACACTATAAAACTCTTTATTTAACTCTATTATTGAATCCACATTAGATACTATCTCATCTAAAAAATTTGAATTAATAATGACTGGAAGATTTTTAGCATTTTCAATCAAAATTTTTGCAAAATTCTTTTTATTTTTATCCATAAATCTTTCTTCATAATACCAAGTCATCATTTTAGAATTAATTATTCCTAAAAAATATTTCAATAAATTTTTATCATCAAAGCCTTCTTTCAATACTAAATTAAAAGCAATTTGAGCGTTATATAATTCTTCTTCTGTGTAAGCGGCAAAAATCCTTTTTCGAGATTCCTTAGGAGCTATAGATAAAATCTGTCTTATTAAAATTCTAGGATTTTTAAAGAATTTTTCTTCCCGAGGTGCTCCTAACCAGTCCCCATATTTAATATATTCTTTTTCGCCCCATTTTACATTATATCTTGTAATATCGGACCCATCCAATAATTCTTTAAAAGTATCGTCAAGTTTTATTTTTGAATGGAATTTTCTATTTTTAATAATATCCTCACTCATACCTTTATATTTATCATAAGGAGTTAAACCTAAACTAAAATCACAATAATCAATTAATCTTTCATTATTTCCATCAATTTTCTTTAATAAATCAAAAGTAAAATCATCTGAAAAAATATTAATTATTGAATTATTTTCAAACCATCTTTCTTGTGTAAAGAAATGTTCTGAATAATTATTTATTGGAATTTCATCCATATCATCTTTTTTTATAAGTATCTTAGTCTTATTTCCTTCATCATATCCTTTTTTGAAGATTAAAATAATAGGTTCCACTTTAGCATCTTTAAAAACATCATCAGAAGTTCTTACAATATTTAATATGGATGTATTATTAAGAATTAGTTCTCTGATTTTAGAGTAAGTAGAATTAAATAAAATGGAATTAGGCATGATAAATGAAAAAATCCCTTCATTTTTTAGCAAATAATAACTTTTTTCCACAAATGTAGAATATAAATTTATCCTGTTAAAAGAAGTTTCATAATTATCAAATATGTATTTTGCTGTTTTTTCATCCATTTCTTTAATATCCACATACGGAGGATTTCCTACAATAATATCAAATCCGCCACTTTCAAAAACTTCTGAAAATGATTCATACCAGTTAAATGCTTTATTTCCGGCAATTGACTCATCATCCACTAATGAATCCCCACATTTAATATGTTTATCTAAACTAGGAAGTTGAAACCCTTCTTTAAGTCCAACAGTAGTTGCTAATTTTAGGAATAAGGATAATTTAGTAATTTCAACGGACTCCTCGTTCAAATCAACCCCATAAATATTATTACTTATAATTTCCTTTCGTTTTTCTAAACTATCAAAAAATCTATCTAAAGATGAATCTCCAGCATATTTACTTGCATGTAATGCTTCATGAATTTCAAATAATATATCTACTGATTTATTTAACATGCTCCCACTACCACAGGCAGGATCTAGAACTTTGATGTTAGTTAATTTTGAATCTAAAACATCCAATGAATTAGATGATTCATATTCGTATAATAATTCATGAACTGTGCTGGCTTTACCAGAAATACTTAAATATGGAATAATTGTATTTCTACAAATATAATCTGTAATATATTCTGGAGTGTAATACACTCCATCTTTTTTTCTTTGCTCTTGATTATCATTTTTTAACTCTTCAATATCGCTAATACTGTTTTCAAAAATATGTCCTAAGATATTTACATCAAGTTCTGAATCAAAGTCATATGTAGAAATTATTAATAAATTAATGAAAATTGGATTAAGAGTATCTTTATAAACTCCAATTAGTTTAGCAATATCCTCATATTTGTCTTCAAAATCTTCTTTTAAATTCCAATTTTCAAAGAAAGACCTATCTTCAATTTCATCCCTTATTTTCAAATTAGATAAATCATCCTCAAATAATCCTCCATTAAATGCAGGTATTCTCCTATGTTTATTTCCTTGATTTGCAAAAATAAATAATTCATTTAACCTATTCCACATTGTATTTCCGATTAAATTTCTATGCTTTAAAGGTGTTAATAATACATCAGCAGTTGTCTCTTCCTCCATAAGCGCTAAATCTTCTGCAAAACAAAGGAAAATAAATCTATTTAATATTATTTGAGATAATTTTATTGCTTCAATCCTATTAATATCTTCTGAAGAATATTCCAATTCCTTAATAATCATTAATCTAGTGTCACTATACAATTGATAAAATTCATTTTCTAATTCTCTTTCAATGACTTTTGTTTCATTAAGTAATTTTTTAGGTATGTCTTCATCGATAAGTGAAAATTTACTGAATACTAATAAAAATTTTTTAAAGATTTCCAAATCTTTCAATTGCCTAAACTTGAATGAAATATAATTATCTCTTGCTGTTGGATTAAAAAATCTAAATTCATCATAATTTGAAACTGTAGCCCATTCAGTTTCTTTTTTAGCACTAGCATAATTTGTAGCTTGCTCTACTGGTGATTGCTGTCCAGGTCTTCTTTTAGTGAGGTCTTTATAAGTTGTTCCTTTTAGTTCTATAATCACATAATCTTTTCCATCTTTTTCTAATACAAACTCTACAGGATGGCCTTCATCACCAATATTCTCTTCATGTTTAACATCAGAACGTTTATAACCAAGTAAATCTTCAAGAATAATTTCAAAAAAATTATGATAATTCCCTTTTTCACTTGTTAATTGATCGTTATTTAATTTATCTATCCAAATATTCAGTGCCTCTTCTTGTTCAGAACTCAGAGTAAACTCTTCAAAATATTTGTCTATATAAGCATCCATTCTTTTATCATTGAAAATAGTATTCTCTATTCTGTCTTTACTTTCCATATCTAACCCTCAAAAAAACTATAATACTTTATTCAATCAAATTAATTTTCATCAAAACTTATCTCCTCAATTTTTACAGTTACAGGATTTGGCTGATACAAATTGCCACTTGAATCTATTGCAGACCCTTGAACAATACAATATCCTTTTGTCAATTGAGATAACTCTTTTTCATATATTTTTTTATCTTCATTGTCTTTTGACAAATCTTTAGCTATTGTTGAAACATCCGTTGGATGGAAATATATCTTCTCATCTGCATTCTCTAATTTAGCTATTTCATCAATTTTCATAGATCCTTTAACAGATTGTGTTGCAAACCACCCAGACCATCCAAATTTCCTGCCTTCTTTAAGAATTTTACTACATGGAGAGTCATTGGAAAAATCAAGATTATGAGCTTCATCTAAAACAACAATGAAAGGATTATCTTCACTACCATTTGTTAATTTGTAATTCCATAAATCCCAAAGGATGAATTCAGTTATAATTGTCTGTATATCCTTAGAAAGTGCAGTTAATTGGATAATGTAAACTTTACCGTCTTTATTATCTAAGACAGACCAGTCGAAATCAGTGGATGCGAACGGATTTTTATCCAATAACTCATTTAATTTATTCAAGACTGTTTGTGCACTATTTGATTCGTCTTTTAGAATTTCTTCTTTTAGGATATTCAAATCAAAATTATCATCATACTTATCCAAGCAATCTAAAACTGTTTGATATAAAGTATTGGACTGTTGAATACCTAGCCCATAAACAGAATTAATGATAGATTTAAATCGGCTCGCAATAGTGCTGTTGTCTTCTTCAATAAATATGTCCTTATCAATCATGATAGTGTTTCGTTTAAATGGATTTATTGGGAAATTTTCTTTTACAACAAAATATTGGCTTATTTTATCTCCTAAAGAGTCTTTAAAATTAGGTTCTAATTGAGAAGGCTTGAATCCATCAGTATAATCAATAATTATGCTAGGAATGCCTTGAATAGACAACTCTTTTAACATTCGTTGAATGAAATATGTTTTACCTTGTCCAGATTTTCCTTGAATTAACATATGCCTATTTGCTAAAGAAGGATGTCCAAATTCCCAATAAACTTTATGATTATAACCCTTCTGAGTTCCAATTAATGCTCTGACATTAGAAATTTTAGAAGGAGATTCTCCAATATTCTCAATTGATTCATTATCACTGCTTGAAGTTGCATCAGTTAATTCTTCATCAGGCTCTTCAGAAATTTCTGATTCTTCTTCAATAAAACTATCCTCAAATTCACTTAAATTATCAAAATCATCATCTATTGACATATCCTCATTTGAATCGCATATATCATTATTCTTTGCTCTAATTTCACTTATATCTACATGTGATAACAATGTTTCTGCAAGAATATCTGTATTGTCTGACTGAATCTCATCATGGATTTCTCTTATAGGAGTGGCTAAACCGTAATAAGCAAAATCTTCTGGTAACTCAATTACTTGCTTATCAACATCCATATAGATAGAGATGTGATGAGATTCTTTTTTAAATGAAACCAAAGAACCTTTACCAATGTACTCTTCTAAACCATATAAAATATCATATTCATCATTTAATAGTTCTGCTTTGAATTCTTCAATTCTATCCAATCCTTTTTCATCCCAAATATGATTAGTTACTAATTTTTGCTCATTGGACAATAATATTTGGATGAAGAAATTTCTAAAGAATTTATTTCTAAATTCAGAATTCTCTACATTAATATTTTGTAGTTGAGTTTTAAGAAGTTTATAAGTATTATCTAATTGACTTTTACCTTTTTTAATAGTTGAAGCATTATTCAAACCTATTTTAACTTCGATTGGGTAGAATATAACTTCGATTCTATTATCTTCATTGAATTTTACACCAATGAATAGCAGATCATCACTATGATTTCCTTTTATTAACTTAGAGTCAAAAATTCCTTTATTTTTATCTAATTTAACATTTCCTGCAATTCTTAAGATTTCTTCCATAGAAACTGGAATCCAAACAATATCTTTATGGTCCAAAATGGATAAGCAATATTTAATAGCAGAAATAATACTTAATTTTTCCCTATCATAATGGCCGGAATTAGAAATTACTCTAAGTAACCATTCACCATTAATTGAATTAAACATCTTTATTACATCATACAATTCTTCATCTGTAACTTTTACATATTTAGATTGGAGGAAATCTCTTATAATTTCCTCATATTGTGTTGATTTATTAGTTACAGTAATAGTATCATACTTGCTAGAGGAACTATATTGATCGCTGTAATGAATAATGATCAAATTACTATCAGAACTGTCAAAGTATTCGATACCAAATGTAGGTTCAATAAATGTTACCCAATGAGATTTGTCGTACAATTCTTCAATATTGTCTTCTTCTAATTCAACAGTAGTGATAACTGATTTATTTTTTGAATAAGTATTTTTTCCAAAGTTCTTGCTATTCTCAACAAGTTCGTTCAAGTTAATCACTGTTTTAATAAGAGGATTACTCATATTTAAAATATTGTTTGTACCGAAACCCGTTCTATATTCTGAATGTTTAGTAGTTGATGTAACTGAAGATAATAAACCGTTTAAAGATAATCCAGTTTCAATTTTATCCATATTGTCATTTGCAATATTGTTATGTGATTTGACTTTATAGAAAGAAAGATGAGCATATTCATATTCTTCTTTTTTAAATGGATGTTTATAATATGAAATATTATTTTGAATCATATGGATAATATCTATAGGATCAAAAATATCTGATTTTAATTTTTTAATTCCAAATTCTTCCAGTAACTGAATTTCAGACTGACAATCAAATAAATTGTCAAAAGAACTCTTTTCAGCGTCGTTGTAAATATTGATTTCAACAGGAATAACTTTTTTTGTTTTAGTTTTATCAGGCAATCTAGATCTAATAAAATTAAATACTCCTTTCACAACTTCTTTATCATCTTTTATATTGATTAAGTTAATTTTAATTGGTGAGGAGTTGTTAAAACTAAATAAGTAATTAAAATGTTTGACAAATTGATTAAGTTTTTCAGTAACAACATTAGAAATAAATACATTTGTTGTTCCAATTGATACTTCTTCACTTTTCTCATAAATCAACCATTCATGAGCTTCTTCTTGATAAATAGGTCTAAACAATTCTTTTCCATCATCTGAACAAATATAAGGAATTAAGTTATTTGGAACTAACCGTTCTAATATATTTACGGATAAATCCTCATTTCCGCATTGTTTAGAAACTTCTAATTGATAAGCGATATTTAGTGGAGATAATGGAGAATACATTATTTTGTTATCAGTTTCAATACGACCTAACTTAAGCAAATTCTTTTTATATTTAAAATCAGACAAAATAGAATTCTCTTCAATTTCTGATATTTCCTTATTGAAGATAGTTATAAATTTCTTATATAACTCTTTTAAATCATCATTTAAATAAACTAAACTTGGAAGATTGTCTTCTGGAGAATCATCAAAAGTCTTATAATAATTAAATATGTCCATGTAAGCAGTTTCTAACTCGTTACTGAATGAAACTTCAATTTTTTCTAAAGAACCATCAATATTCCTTTTAGCATAAAATATGTCCTGTTTAATGATTTCTCGTTCCATTTTTAGAAATTCTTTAAATTCTTCTACGAGATAGAAACTGTTTACATCTTGAACAGCTTTTACTCCATTAAAAATAAAGTTTTCCATATTTCTTCTTTTCAAATTCCAAATTACATAGGAATTTACTGGCAGTGTTTTCTTAGATTTTTCTTTAATCAAAAATGGGGCATAATTATTGTCTTTATATAATTTAAAACTTAATTTTCCATCATTCCAAGCAGGAGATTGTTCAGAAATTATTAAAGATTCATCATCATAAAGATATAACTTTTCACCATTTTCTTTAATTAATTTCTCTATTTCTTTTGAACCAGTACCAAAAACAATATCAAAACTATCCTCATCATTTGTTACAATAATCTGTTTAGATTTGACATTGACACTAAAACGAGATTTAATAGAATTAAAAATTTCAGGCTCAAAATTCAAAACAACAATATTAAAAGTAAATTCAGAGATATTTTCATTTTTATGTTTATATTTTATAGTTTTGAAAATTGGTTCACTAGAATCCAGAGTAAAATTGACTATTAATGATTTGCCTCTTGCAATAGTGAATTTTTTTGAATTTGTATTAAGGAATGAATTACTAAGAATCTGATCAAAACTGAACTTTAAACTAACTTCATGAGAATGATTTGGATTAAAAACAATGATATTTCGTTTTCTTTTTCCAGTTTTAGTAAATGAGTTAGGAATTTCCCAATAATTTAAGCCATTTTCTGTGATTTTTTCAAGATTTTCATTGTAATTTAAAGGATTTTGTTGATTAATAAAGTCATCCTTTGATTTTTTAACCATTTTCCATTCTGCTTTATACCAGTCATCTTTACTTAAAATAGAAACTCCAGAATCAGTAAACATATTTTTAAGCTGTTCTTTTTTATCTCCATATTGTGAAAATTTATTTACTTCATTAAATGTGTCATAATTTTCTTTTAATCTTTTTAACATCTTTTGAGGAGAATTTTGATTTAGTTGGTCATCTTTAAAAAGATTCAACTCTCTTAAATCTTCATCACTAACAAAACCCTTGTTGATTATTGATAAGATAGTTTCATAATCCCATAATGTTGTTTGAAACAATTCTTCTTCTTGAATATTCAAAGAAAACTTAGCGATTTGCTTATCGGAATAGTTAAGAATTTGAGAATCGTTAATTTCATCCTCTAAATTTTTTGAAATAGATTTTACATTTAATGGCATTCCTTCTTTCTGTAAATTTCTCATACCTTTTCCAATACTATCTATTGCTTCATTACAGATAACTAATAATGCAGTATCCTTCCAAACACCCTCTTGAGAAGTAACTTGATTTCTTAAAGTAACTAAGAAATCTACGTTAATTGTTAAACTTTCAGAAATGACAAATTTGACTCCATTAATGTTTATGGAATAAGTATTATATTCCTTTCCTGAAATAGTATGGACATATATGAATTCAGAACAAGAAAAATTAGTTTCTGCAATACTTCTTAAACTATTATAAAAAGACATTATTTGGTCATCTTCATCAAAACTAATGAAAAATTTTTCACCACTTAAAATCTTAGTATCATCAAAATAATTTAGTAATTTATTAGATAGATAATCATAAAACTGGTTTAACATATTGAGCATCTCCACTATCACTTTTCTTGTCAATTAAATTTAATTTAGTTAAAAAATTTACTACTTCTTCTTTTGAATATTTGTCAAAATAAACTCCTCTTTTCTCAAATTCAATAAATAGTTGATTTAACTTAATTTTCTTATCTTTAACACATAATGCAGTTAAAACAAGCAACATATCTCTATTAATATTTAATACATAACCATACGAACCTCTACGCTTTAACAAATATTTTTTAGCTATATCTTCAAGATTTAAAGCGTACCTAGATTGTACAGCTCCATCCACACCCAGTTTTTCATTTTTTAAACTTTCAAAAAGAATTTCAGTTAATTCTAATAAATTATCTGGTAATTCTTTATCATCAAAATTCCTTACATACCTATAATCTGAAACCCATTTTTTAAGAAAATGTAAAAAATTATTTTTAGAATTGATGTCCAAATTATTAAAATATTCTGAAATATCTTTTTCCAATAAATTATTTGTACCTAATAGTGTATTTATTTGATCTATGACTGCCATTTTTGCATATAATGGTTTAGAATGATGTTTTAGTAAACTATAACTATTTAATGATTTACGATTTTTACTTGCAGATTCCCAGTCCAATAAATAGTACAATTTTTCAAATTCATTATTATCATTAAAGCCTTTAGAAATTTTTAGAATTAATTGAGAGATATAAAAGAAATAGTAATAAGCAAAAATATTACCAATGTTTTCCATAAAAAATTTCTTATAAAGTATTGCATAATTGATATCTTCATTAAATAAATTTGCAATTTCCTCAAAATGAATTACATACTTAGTTTCAGTTATTTTATGATGTAAATTAGGAGTATTTTTTAAAATTAAATTTAAGATAATGTGATTTGAATCATATGATTCAAAAAAGTTAATAAGATTTTGATTATTCTTACAAAAAATATCTCTTAAAAACAATGCTACTTCCTGTTCTCCATTAGAACTTTTATTATTTGAAAGAGGAATATATAAATACAAATTCGGATGAGATATTTTTAAATCATTTTTTTCATCGAATAAATATTCATTTAGCAATTTTGTTATATACTCCTTAGTTCCATCTTCAATTTCAATATTATTATCAATTAAATTTGAAACAATATTATCTAATTTAAAATTTTTTTCAATAGTTTTATTTAATAAGATTCTGGATAATTCACCCAATATTATATCAAAACCATTTTCAAAATTAGCTTTTTTAGGAGTATTAGTTTTAAAAGGTAACAATGGAGAATTTTGATTAATCTGATGTATTAATTTCCTTTTATTTACATCACAAGTCATTTGTTTTAATAATATATTATAATTTTCTGAAAAATCCATTTTTAACCCCTCTTAAATTCAAAAGTGCCAAAATCATTTGACTCAAATAAAAATTCTTCATAAGTTTCTAAACTAATTACATATAAATCATCATCTGTATCTTCATCTAATAAATTATTAATAAATTCATCTAAAATTATTAAATCGTCTTTATCTGATTGATTAGGCTTAAAACCATTATATAATTTCATTATGTATTGATATAATGAAAAATCAACATTTAAAGGTATTTTCTTTTTGTTAGATTCAACTGAAAAATAAATTTTTATATCTGTTTTAAATCTATTTCCTAAAAAGAGACCATCTAATAAACTTTTTTCAAATTTATCAACAGATGGTTTTAATTTTAAATTTTTATACACTTTAAATGAATCCAAAGTGTCAATACATATAGTATTCTTCTTATAGGAACCTTTCCAATTAAAAATAGCGTCCTTAACTTCAGTGAACAGATATTTGTAATCCTTATGAGACTGTGTATTATAGGCATACAGATATTTTAAATAATTTAAATAAACCTTATCCTTGAAATTATTCTTGATAATGCTCTTTCCATAGAATACTGCAAACCTAATTAGAATATTGGTGACCTTCTCTTTTTCAGAATTGTTAAACTCCCTAAAATCAACCAGATACTCTCCATACTCTTCAAGGAAATTAAAACGAGTGAAATCAAAATAACGATTTAATATCTTTTCAGTATCGTCATTAATGTTCAAGTCTATTATGAACTTATCTAAAGATTCATTACGATGCAATGTCGGATCCAATTCATTGCATAGCTTCAATAAATCTGACCTTTCTGGATATCCGAAGAGTAAATTAGGCAATGAATAGTCCATGAAATCATTGATATTGTCCAAATCCTCACTTTTCAGGAATTCCGGAGGAACTATTATCTCATAAATGAAGTTCAATAAGTCTCTAGTTGAAATGATTTTTCTGTATTTTATGAAAATCTTGATTAAATAATCAATGATTGTCTTCTGGACCTCCTCATCCATCAGCATCTCATAATTATAGATTATAGGATTGATAAAGTGAGAGTCCTTATCCTTGAGATATGCAACATAAAAAGGGTTTGTATCCTCCTTTTGGGTTATCTTATTAAATAGGGAAGAGATGTACTTTGATGATGTGTAGTTTGAATTTTCATCATCATTCAATTCAAACATGTTGTAATCACTGAAAGTGACAAAACTAACCTTATCTCCATAAATGTTATCTGAAACCTCATTAGATTCAAATATGTTCGCTTCTTCTATAATTAACTTGAGTTTAGTGTAATCTTCATTAGCATAAGATGATTCCAGGAAATTGTTCAATACACCCAAGTTAATGGCTAAAATAAGTTTTTCTGTCGAATTGTTAAGATTATTGTCATTGAAAGGTTCCAATACTGAGGCTAAAGTGTCTATTGCATTCTTTTCAGGATCAAAACTCTCTGTAGCATCATAATGGATAGCAAATTGATTAAAGAGTTCAGGGTTTTTCTTTTTTAAATTTGCAATCAAGTGTGATTTCCCATCTCCAACACTACCGCAAAGCATAATCAGATGAGATGAATTAAAACTAGTGGCTCTGTTCAATGCCTTTAAAAAATCTTCTTGAATAGATCTGTCAATATGAAGATATTCCTTAAATTCGCTTAAGTTATCGTCTTCAACAGCTTCCTTTGAAGAGTCCTTAAGTTTAGACAGTTCATTTAACAGGTAACTGTCATCATACTTTTCAAAAAGATAATCATCCAATGGACTTGAAATAAACTCTCCAATATTTTCATTATCCTCTGAAGTCTCTGAAGCAGTCTCTTTAGGCTTAGAGGCAATGTCCATAATAGGGCCCGTATAATCTTCCGCTGAAAAATTAGTGTCTCTATATTCCTTATAGAAATATGCGCAAATTAGATACAGATAGGCATGCAGAATATTTGCATTGTCTTCAATATCACTTAAATGCCCATGGACAGCCTTATTTCTAATTTTACGAATATGGTTTAATCTTTTATAAATATCATAAGAAATGATACCCTTATATCCAAGCATTTCCAATCTTTTCTTCTGACCAGAGCTTATTAAGCCATCTTGACCTTCAAGTTCACAAATGTTTACAGTTATTATCTCTGAAGCCTTTCCTGCACGGATAATTGAATCCAAATAGTTTCCTTCTACTAAATGTTTTTCACAAAACATGGCTTCATTGCATATATCGGCAAAACTGTCCCCTAAAAAATAAAAGCAATGTTTTTTCATCTAAACCCTCAATATTATATTAACTATATTATAATATGAAATGTTATTAATAATAAAAATTTCTAAAAAAAAGTTTAAAAAAAAGGACTAATCCTCCTTATAAAAAAACATATGTAAAGGGGGTGATATGTAATTGAGTAAAGGTTTAGTAAAGGATTAGCCCTGTAATAATAAATTTAGTTTCAAGGTATAAAAACTTTTTGTGGAGTGGAGAGTGGGTAGAGATTATCCTTGCTATCCCAAAAAACAGAAGAGTTCTGCAAAACCAACTTCCTAAGGATAATCTCTTCAGAGGCACAAAAGGAAAAATAGTACACCCAGAAGTAAAAAAAGCAAGAAGTAGTGAGAAAAAAAACTTTCATGCCTCCTGATAATACATTGGACTTCAGCATATAAAGAGGATACCTAAGAGCGTTTGAAAAGTAAAAAAATGTTTGAAAAAAAATAAGAATGAGAGTAGGGAGAGATTATCCTTTACATCCTTCATGTACCAAACCACTAAGGATAATCTCAAATCGAACATGGCTTGTATATATGGTTACTCCCTTCACAATATCAAAGGAAAAAGCCATGTCCTGTATAATATAGTTGCACTCGACAACATAAAAAGGTTGTTACAGAGCATGTGCAAAGTAACCTATGCAGGACAGACAACATAGTAGTTCTGCCTGTAGCCCTTGTTAGCATTGTCGAGGCAGCTGAATTTGTACTTCCTGTTGACTCCCTTGGCAGGATCTGCCACAACATAGTGGGTTGAGGTCATGTCCCAAATGAGACCGTAATGACCGAAGTTTCCAGTATAGTCTCCCTTGCAGTTCCTGCTCTGGTTCACTTGCCAATGGCAGATTACAGGGAAACCTTTCTTCAAGTATTTCTTCACTTCCTTGCTG
This sequence comes from Methanobrevibacter ruminantium M1, assembly GCF_000024185.1. Lineage (NCBI taxonomy): Archaea > Methanobacteriati > Methanobacteriota > Methanobacteria > Methanobacteriales > Methanobacteriaceae > Methanobrevibacter > Methanobrevibacter ruminantium. The sequence goes on along the minus strand of NC_013790.1, from coordinate 453,470 downwards.
TCTCTTTTGATAGGAATTATCTTGAACCCTAACTTCGGAGCATTGGCTATCAGCTGTGCAGGGCTTGTTCCACTGCCCTTGCTAGTTCCCAAAGCCTTAGCGCATTCACTTTCTGACTTATAGTGATATAGCATTTGTGAGGCAAGGGACAAACTGGTTGGGCAACAGGTGTAATTGGTGTTCTGGTAGTCCATCACAAGAGGATTCCTTGCAACGGAAGTCAGTGTAACATAGTTAGGCTCCCTTCCGTTCTTAATCCAGAATATGTTTCTGGACTCATACAGTCCTGCATATTCCTTTGGAACCAACTTATACTCCTTATTCCTGTCCATGTCATACATTATCAAGTAGTTAGGCAACCCTTCGCCCTTTCTTAGCCACTTGAACATTCTCTTCGCTCCGTCCTGGAGCATGTCTCTGCTGAATCTAACCATCCAAACAACTCCTTAACTTCTCTTTCTTGTATTCTCTCATCTTCTTCATCTTCACTGTACATATAACAGGATTGTCATCTCCAAAATCGCAATAGAAAGGAGGATAATCCTCATTCCTGAAGACACAATTTCTGCAACTTTCATCATTCATATTCAATCACTCAACTCAAAGTTTCCGAACTCGATGATGCCTGAGCCCCAAGATAGGATTCCGACGGTATTGTACATCTGATCCTCCGCACCATAGCTCAATATCTCATCATCAAACTCGAATATCAGGTCCTCGTCAAAGTATATGTAGGCTACATCATAGTCCCTTTCAATCCTTATGTGATGAGTGCCTGTGTTGAAATAGCTTCCTGACAATGAGCTTTCAAGCCTTATTGCAGTGCCTGTGGAATCGAATGTCTCAATCATGGTGTTTGAGATGTCCTTGAAGATTGAGATTCCTGAGTTTGTGTTTGAGTTAGGGTTTGCACCGAAGTAGAAACCCTCACGGTTGTTCTTGCTCAGGATAAGGTCGAACTCGAGGACATATGACTCACTGTCAGTAAACTCCTTGTTGAGCCATCTTCCGCCCACAGCCTGCAAATAGATTGAACTTGCCCTTGAGGAAGGCATTCTGCCTGAGCCTGCGGTGTAGTTTGACGCATCGTACCAGTCCAAAGGAGGCACAACCGTAACCGTTGAGGAGACATTGCCGTAAGTGGCAGTGAATGTTGTGGCTCCGTTCAGTCTGCCCACATTCACTGTTGCTCCTCCCATCGAATCCGTTACAGCGGTGTATGATGAGCCGTCGCTTCCAGCGATGGATATTGTTGCTCCCTCTACCATGCTGTTGAAGTCGGTGAGACCGACCACCAATATAGTGGAGGCGGCAGTTGAATTTTCGGATCCTGAAATCACTAAGGAATAGTCATGGACAGGAACATCAATCAAGCCATTGAAGACCAGATGGGTGCTAGTGGCGGCTATGACTACTCTCCATTGGTTCTGCTGAATGTTCGGCACCTGAAGCACAAACTCTCCGTTGGCATTGGTGGAGCAGCGCCTTATTCCTAAATCCGTTACTAGAGTCAATGTAACATTCGCCTCCATTTGCCTGCGGGTAACAATCTCTCCGTCAACAATCTCGTCAACAATCGTTCCGACGGTCCCTGACAGTATGGCTGTGTCTCCAACCTCATACTCCTCCTCGTCAAGGATGAACTCGACATCCCATAATGACTTTGCAGGATTGACTGTGATTGCTTCGCTGACAGCAGGAGGATAATAGTCATCTCCATCAAAGACAGCATAGAGCTGAGCGCTATCATAAAGGACCACATCAAACACGTTTTCTCCACTTCCAGTTGTAATGGTTGCAAGGACATCATCGCCGCTTTTAAGGGAAATTGCCTTATCATCCAAGCCATCGCCTTCCCCATCCTCAAATGAGGCGGAGATGTGGGCGCACCTGCCCCTGCGAGTGTCCTCAGTAACATTGGCAATGCTCAGAGCAGGAGCAGGAACACCAGAAACGCTGAATATCCTTTCCTCAACTCCCTTGATCACCTCCGAGCTCTCGCTCACATCACACCTGTAGCTTCCGTAATCTTCCAATTCCTTCTCATCAACAACATTTCCGTATCCTCTGACTTCCTGAGGACTCACTGTAATCTTCTCGACCATATATTCAACTCCTAAAATGGCGGATTGATCGGACCATTGTAATTGTAGACATGCCCTGGAGGACTGCCGTATCCCTTGATGTAGTGGTTCCAAGGGTTCTTTCCGTTCTCGAACTTGCAGGTGGGGTCTACATAGCACCAAGAGCCTGTCTCCTTGACAGTTATCTTGGTGAACACATGACCTCCCTTGCCTCCGCTCACATTCACATACTGCAACCTCAACTTCTCAGTGCAACCTGCTGCGTCCATCAGCGTAAGCATGAACCTTGCACCATCGCAGCAGTTGCATTTCCTCTTCCTGCGAACCCAAGAGACTCCATGCTTGAAGTTCCTGTATTCAACCCATTTCAGGTTCCTCTTGTGTCCGCACCACTTCGCTATCTTCTTCGCAGCAGCAAGACCTGTACTGTTTCCCACAATGCTCAAAGCCAACTGCACAATGGCTTTAGGAATGTCATTAGCCAACACAACCCTTTCCTTGGAGCTTGTGTTCTTCTTCTCCTTGACGGTTACTGTTACTGTGTCATAGTACATCTTGCCCTTCTTCAAGGTGTAGGCTTCTGACTTTGTGCTCCTTGCAGGCTTCTTGTAAATCTTCAAGTCCTTATGGCTTGAATTGTGGTTGTTCCCGAAGATTGACCAGTCCGCATCGCACTTCTTGCAAAAGATTTGACCTTCTGCGGAGCCTGATTCTCTCCTTCCGGTAGCAGGGAACTTTCCCCAGCTTCCATGCTCGTTTCCTGCCCAGAAGATTGACCAGTAGATCTCAGTGCTTCCGCACATAGGGCATTTCCTTACGAACACTGTCCTGTAAAACTTGTATCCGTATTTCGCAAGCTCTCCGCTTGCGCTTGGGCGACCTATCGCCATGAGATACTTTCCGTCAGGGCTAACGCCGTACTTGCTGTAGTATCTCTTGGTGCTCCTGGTCTTTGCTTTGGTCTTGGCAGTACTCTTGGAAGAAGCCTTTTTCTTGGAGGATGTCTTCTTGGTTGTCTTGGACTTTGTCTTCACCACAACAGGCTTCTCCACAACCTTCTTTCCGTAGACATTGGCTTCAACGGATGTTGAGCAGTCAAGGTATTCCTCGTCCCCTCCGAATCCTATGTCGATCTCATAGTTTCCAGGATCGTACTTCATGTTGATTGTTGCATAGCCCTGTGCATTGGTTAGCTTGTTGTAGGAGGCAACTATGGACTGGCTATCCTTATTGTAAACTGTGAACGTTATCATCTGGTTTGCAGGATACTGAACGGAATCCGGATTGGAATTGTCATAGTCAAGGTTCACAAGCCTTGCAGAAAGGGTCTTGCTGTTAGGATACTTGAAGCTGACGTTGTAGGCGTCGATGAATGTCTCATTCTGAATGTTCTTTATGGTGGAGCTGAAGGTGTAGTTTGACAGCTCAACCGTGTTCCTTGAAATGTCATTGGCGTCCTTCACTGTCTTTGTCACGCGAGCGGTAACAAGCTCAGTGGAGTTGGGTAGCTTTATGTAAACCTTATCGTAGAGGCTGTAGTCATTGAACCTTCCCTTTCGGAGATTTGCAACATCCACGGAAACATTGAATTCAGGATACATCTTCTCCTTGAGCTTCAATGCCACATCATTGTAGATTGCATAGGCGTCCTCATCGCCTGTCTCCACCATGCCCATCTTGGGTCTTGTAACTCTCCTTTCGTCTCCATTGTCGGACCTTCCGCTGATGTCAGTGTACTGTGTCTTGAGGACGGCATCGGTCGCCACGTGCAAGTCTCCGCCGAACTTTGCAAACGGAGCTCTCCAGTAAGCTGTCGCCCTCCAGAACTCCCAAGTGTTGTTTGAGCTGTCTGATGTGTCAATGCTGTCATTCGGCTGCACGGGTCTTGAATAGTAGTTCCTGCTCACATCAAAAGTGCCCAAGCTTGACTTTGCATTGGCAAGTGTTGTTGCCTTGACGTTCACCCTTTCAAGAATCATCGGGATAATCTTCCCCTTAGGTATGCTGAGATTAGTGTAGTTACTGATTATGGTGTTCATATTGGCTCTGGTGAGACCCTCGGAATCGTCATCAAGGCTCAGCACAGGGCTTATGGCTGTGAATGTGTCCTCCTCGTTTGTCTCAAAGAACACCTCCTCCAAGTTGTATCCGAAGTCAAGCACCTCCTCATGCACATGCCCGATCTCCCTGTTTATGCAGGTGCGGAAGACAGCCCTGTTCCTGCTGACATCAAAGATTTCAAAATACGAATCGTCAGGGATTACAGTGCTGCTCCTCTGCACCGGCTCACTGCTTGGGTTCACAAATCCTGTGCTCACAACATCGCCAACTGCATTGTCCAACATCACAAAGCTTTTCCCATTGACGCTCAGTTCCACGAAGCTTTTCTCCTTGGACAATGTGATTAGGACATGCCTGTTCTCGCCTGTAAAGCCAACGCTCGCACTGCTCCAGACAAGAGGAGTCTGCTGTCTGTCATCAACATAGACATTTCCGTCGCTGTTGATGACCTCAAAGTCCTCGTTCACTATCCTGAACTCAATGCCTTCAGGATCAACGTTAAGCCTTGGAGTTGATGGAGGGAAGTCCACAATATCGTCCTCCTCCTCGATGTCATCATATATTTCGCTTATAGGATTTCCATCGCTTGTGTATGCCTCACAGTACTCACCGTCATCCTCATAGATGAAATCGTACTCGATGTTCAATTTCCAGTTCTTGCTCACGTTCACAGGATTCAGGAAATCCAGATAGCGATGTATGGTGTTGTCAAGCAAGTCCTTCTCATACCTTGTTACAAAGCGATTTCCAGTCTGCTCCTCAATGCTTCTAAGAAGGTTCAAACGGTTCATTGTTCCGTTTACAGTTATCCTGTTCGCATAGGTTCCCAAGCATTCCTGAACAACACCTATATTGAAATACAATCCGAACCAGTAGTTCAGGGCATTCCAGTCCACATCAACGGTCTGCTCTCCGTTGGTGGTCCTCAATGTGAAGCCGTTGGCACTTGTCAGTTCGGTCTGGCTGAACAATGGAGCATAGTATAGCTCAGCCAAGACCTCCTCAATCTCGCATGCAAAGTAGTTCTCCTGATAGACGCTGTTCTCCACAGGAGTGTTTATCACATAAAGGCAGTCCTCCAAGCTCTGGGAATTGCTAATCCAGATCTTGTTACCTATCCTGAAAAGATCCCTGTCCTCAACATAGTCCTGAAACTTGTAGTTGAACTCCAAAGTCCTCAAGCCCAATTCCTCTATGGTCTCATTGATGGTGCATAAATCAGGGTCAAGGAATTGCAGGAAGTTCTCCTCATTGTCCATAACAACAATAGCTATGCCCATAATCACCACCTCTCGTTGTAGCTTACTGTCCTTATGTTGCACCCTGTCCCTTCAAACTGATACTCTCCATGAAGGCTGAACCAGTCCACATTGAAGTCGCATGCTCCGCTTATGTCAGTCATCTCGGAATCGTCCTCATCCGTTTTCAGAACAACAGTATGGCTTTCGCAGTCTATCTCTGCAATCATTGTTTCCCATCCAGCAGTGTAGGTCATGTTGAACCTCTGTCCGCTCTTCCTTTCAAGGATTTCAACGGTGTCGCTCTGAGGCTTGAATGTTATTACAGGATTGACAGGAGCAATTCCCTGAACATAGCCATCTACTCCTGTGGAATAGGTCTTCTTGCTGAAGGCAGTTCCGCTAGGAATGGTGAGCTTCGCCTTTATGTTGTAGGTGCTGATGTCTGACTCGACGCTCAATGCGCTCTCCATCACATACTCAAAATAGACGTCAGGATAGTGCGAGAACTCAATCCTGTTGGGAATCGGACGGTTATAGTCATCCCTTTCATTCACGAGAACCTTTGACAGTTGCCTCAGCATGTCAGTGCTGCTTTGGAAATCGCATTCTGCAATGTAGAGAATAAGCTCAATCTCCTTTTCCTTGATGTTCTGCCTATATGCGTCATTTGTGTCGGTGCCGTCTATCGTAAGGAAGCTAGTATCTGTCTCAAGCCCTTCAGGAATGATAACGTCATCGGTGAAAACCCCATAAAAGCTTAGGTCCTCTTCATTTATCTTGATGTTTATCTTCTGGTCCTGTATGAATTCAAGATAGAATGTTATCTTCACGTCCTGGAAATTTATGTTTGCCTCAGTATCATGTATATTGTTGTTCACGGTTAGCTCAAGTTCAAAGTCATCAAGATTTGTAAGGTCAAATGTGGAGAAGCCCCAAAGGTCTCCGAACCCTCCAATCCTGAACTCGTTTGTGCTGTCAAGGGTCAGGTCATTCTCCTCGATGATAATGCTTCTTGTACCGCTTATTCCAGTTGGAGACTTGAGCTTAGCATTCACTGTAAGCTCATCGCTCTGCTCAAGTGTTCCGCTAACCTCGATTCCCCTTATAGTCATCTCCTCGTTGGTGCCGTAGCCCTCATCGAAGGGAAGAGTGTAGAGGATTATTGGAGTGCTGATGTTGAACTGCTCTATTCCCAATTCGCTTGAATCGTCATTTGAGAGAACATTCTCCAAAGGAATAGGATAGTTTCCGCTGGGTTCTCTTTGCTTGTAGACATCCTTCTCAACTATGCAAGGATTTGTGTATTCGACAGTTCCCACATCATAATCATAGCCATCAGCCTCATTGTAGTCTCCGGTCATGATGATGCAGAGAGGATAGTCCTCATTGTAGGTGAACTCGCATTCCAGATTGTCGAACTCATTCACATTTGCCAAGGCATCGCTCCAGTATTCGGCATTATTGAAGATGTCCTCATTGGTGAGGCTTTCATAGTCTGTGCTGTCCTCAACAGTTTCAATGATTTCACCGTCGACCTCTTCGGAGGTTACTGTTATGTTATCGGCTATTGCATTGTTGAACACTCCAAGGCGAAGGTTCCTGTACCAGTCCCGAGGATGTGTGTCATCTGTAATGTGCTTCATGTATGCCTGTGCGATGTATGTGTGGAGGCTTCCAAGCCTGTCGCACTCCTCATCGGACAGCCTCAAGACAGTGAAGCAAGGATTGCCCAACTGTTCCTCGGAAGGTCTGACATAGGCAAGGAACTGCCTCATGTCATAGTCAAGCTCATGGTTGTGCTCGTTCTCGTATCTCAAGGAGAACCTGTATGTTCCGACCTGACCTATGCTCAATGTCTTATTGAGGCTCCACTTGTCGCCTTCAGCCAATGCAACTTCCTCAGGAATTGATTCGTCATACTCCAATTGGGTTGACACATCGTAATGGCTCCTTCCGATCCAACTGCCGTCGACAAGCTTGAACAATGTCAATGCAATCCTTCCCCAATCGTCCTCTCCATTGCCTATGCGATTATAGACAGCATTCTCAGCATCAGTGAACTCGACGGAGAAAAGGAACTCCTCGCCTACATTGAGGATGAGATAGGAATCGTTTCCGCTTAATGTGTCCTCGTTCTCCAAGACTTGTGTCGATTCGCCAGCAGTCTCGCTGCCTGAAGGAGCAGGTCTCTTGCTGATGACGGCATTGAGGCTACTGTTTGCACCGTTAAGGCTCTCGGACAGTCTGAATGTTCCAGAATATGAGTCAGTGCCTTCCGGAAATGTTACATTAGGCTCAAATGCAAGGCTTATCTGCCTGCTTCCTGCCCTGCCCTGCAGCTGAGGGTTCCAGCTGAAAGTCCTGTTGTTGACCTTTGTTACGGTTCCGGTGGCTGCACCTGTAACGCCCTTATAGGTGAATCCAGCAGGAACCGTCAGCGTGCATGTAGGGTTGTAGCTTGTGAGGTTCTTGTTGCTTATGCCTAATGAGACCACATAGTCCTCATCCTCATAGGTTCCGCTGACATGCTTGACGCTTACGCTGTACTGGCTTGTGATGTACTCGACAGTAACACGGACATAGCTTATCCTCATGTATCCGTTGTAGGTGTTGCTGTTGGTAGGATAGTCAAGCTTCACTCCAAAATTTGCACTATTTACTTGTGCTCTAGAGAGCTTTCCATGAACGCTGAAAGCCTTTGTGTGAGTGGTCATAGTGGTGGTGCACCCGCTTCCCTTGCTGCTGAATCCGCTGACTCCTAAAAGTGAGATTGTAGGTCCTCCGATGTTGCATATGTGAGTCTTGTTCTTTGAGCTGTAGTCGCTTCCAGCATTCTTCCTATGCCTATAAGTTACTGTGATTTTAGTAGGTTCAGCACCTTCAGGAAGGCTGAATCCGAAGCCTTTGCATGAGACTGTGGACGGTCTGTTTGGAGACTGCTTCTTGCTTTTGATAAGAACACTGCTCACGGCATGCGCTCCGTCAGCATTGTTCTTTATGTTTGCCAGATTGCTGAAGGACACGAACTTTCCTCCAGTGGTCTGTGAAACGTTGCTCGGATATTTTGTAACACTTGCCATTCTAGACACCTCTTGCTCTCTTGACCTTTGCGATTATGCTGTTCTTCACCTTTGTGTCCATGCTTTGGAAATCAGGATTGCTCACGAGAGCCTGTATGACGCTCTTGTCGGTAACCATTTCCTTAAGCATTTCCAATAGCTTGTCCTCATCTACATCATTAGGCAGATTCTTGAAGTCAAACACGAATTCCAGTTCCTGCTTTATGTTCACGTCAAGGTTATCGTCATTTTTCCTGTTGAGATTGTAGTCTGTGGAATAGTCCGCATTGAAGCTACCGGTATCCAAGCCGAAATCAGTGAATCCACGGACAATGCTGTTACCTACGGATTGCCCGACATCAAGAGCAGTTGAATCCATGCTACCTACACGTGAAAGGGTGTTCTCAAATTCTGCAACAACCTTCTGCTGAATTGTACCTGGAGAGTGAATGTTCATGGCATTCAACAGTCCGCTGACTATGTTGCTTCCTATCTGACGAGCCTTTGAAACAAGTGCGCTTCCTGCACTCAGCATTCGTGAGCCTATTCCCATGAACTCATTGTAGACCTTTCCCGGCAACTTGCTGATTGGTCCTGTAACGGCACTCACTGTGCTTGAAGCCTTGCTTCGAGCATTGGAAACCCACTTGTTGGCACCGGATGAAATCCTGCTTGCAGTATTGGAGACATAGGTGCCGACCTTTCCTGGCAACTTGCTGAAATGGTTCACCACAGCAGTCAGGAACTTGCTGGCAGCATTCTTTCCCTTGGAGACAATTGAAGTCGCCCAACTGGTAACCTTTTGAATGATGTTCTTCAGATGGTTCCAGACCTTGCTTGGCAACTTGCTGAAGTAATTCACAACATTTGTCAGGAACTTGGAACTTGCACTCTTTGCCTTGCTGACAATGGATGAAGCCCAAGAGATCACGGAACTTATCATCTTAGCCAGATATGTGCTCACTATTGAACTCACACGAGTGAAGATTCCTGTCAATGCAGATATTATCCTTGTGAGAATGGCTACAACATTGCTTACAGCACCTCCAATGAACTCTGCAATTGCACCGAAAACGCTCATGAACACTGACTGTGTTTTCTGCAATGCAGGAACTATGCCTGGACTGCAACCTAAAAGTATGCAGACAATCATTCTCAAAGCCATGACAACCATTCCTACAGGTCCCAACAGCATAGGAAGGAATCCGGCAAATCCTCCCAATGCGTTCCAAGCAGATTTTACGGCATTCACAACCTTGCCTAAGAAGTCTCCCAACTGTCCGAAAACGTCAATTATCGCCCTGACAATGTCAAAGCTTCCTGTGGCGCTAGGAGGGAACAGCTCAGCCCAAGCCTTCCTAGCCCAATCGATGACTGGTGCCAATGCCTCGCATATGTCATTCCATGCGTTAGACAGGTCCTTCAGGAATCCTTGCACGTTAGGATTGTTTATGAAGGCGCTCCAAAGCCTTTGGATTCCTGCCCAAACAGCACCAATCATGGAGCCTATATCAGACCACCATCCGAAACTCTTTCCGACCTCATAGACTGCTACTGCAATGGCTATAAGTGCAACTGCAACCCAAGTCAAAGGGTTAGCCAAGATTGCAGCAGCCATTGCCCAGAAGCTTGCAGTCAAACCGCTGTTTGCGGCAGTCTGAAGCACAGCTGCGTCAGCGCCTGCAATCTGAGCTATTGTCAGGAATGTTGACTTCAAGGTTACTGCGTCCTCTGCAACCTCCATCAGTCCCAAGAATCCTGCTGTCCTCTTTATCGCACTTCCCACATCTCCAAAGACGCTTATCATAGGAGCAATGCTTGGAGCCACAGTGGCAAATCCGCTCACTGCACCCGCTATCATGACAAGGTTCTCAAACAAGCCAGGACATGTCTCCTTCAAGCCATTCAGTTTCTGGACTGCCATGTCTATGTATGGAGTGAACATCTCTCCCACATGCCTTCCTGCAACACGGAAGTTCTTCTTCAATGTCTCAAGGTGTCCTGTTGTGGTGTCGAGCATTCCGTCCATGTCTCCACCCTTCTCAAGAGCCTTGTCCAATGCCTCCTGATAGCCCTTGACATCGTCAGCGGCACCACTCCATCCAAGGTCAGTAAGGGTGTCCTTGGTGATTCCGAAGTTTGTCTTCAGCATGTCAAACTCGCCGTTCAGACCTCTTCCTGCCGCTTGCATGAGGGAAATCGCCTCCTCACCGCTCTTTCCCATCAAAATGGCTCTCTGTCCAACATCGTTCACGGTGCTTGAGAACATCATCAATTCCTCATTGCTCATTCCTGTGGACATCTTGATTGTTGACATAGCCTGTCCCAAATCGTCCAATGAGACAAGGCTGTGGTTAGTCATCTCGTCAAGACCCATGAAGTAGTTTGTTGAGTTTCCATTCAAGTCCTTGAAGACCTTGTTCACGCCTGTGAATCCGTTGAGCAGCTGATCTCCTGCCTTAGCGCCTCCCATTGTGGCGTTTGTCAAGGCAGTCATCCTCTCACGGTTCATAGCCAAGCCAACAGTCAGCTGTGAGATGGAAGCCATTCCTATCGCACCGATTGCAGAGGATATTATTCCTCCAAGACCGCTGAAGGCATTTCCCAAGTTCTGGACCTTTGACTTCACGGAAGTCAGTGCATTTCCCAATGCTGTCCTAATGTTTGTGGCTGTGGTCTGAACCTTGGTCTTGATTGAGTCCCACTTGTTGCCCAAGCTGGTCTGGATTGCTGTGCCCAAGACAAGTATCTTCCCTTTTGTGCTGTCAAGGGAATAGCCCATCTCGGAAACCTTCAGCTTAGCCCTGTCCAGATTGGAGCCAACGCTTGGGTCAAGCTTCATCTGGTTCAGCATGTTCGCTGCCTGAGCCGCACCGATTCCCACAACTCTCAGCTTGGAATTTACTTCCTCCAGCTGCTGAGCGGTTGACTTCATGTTCATCAATGACTTCTGCTCGGAAACCGACAATTGGTTGAATGTCTGCTGACCGGTGATTCCGATTCTTGACAGATGCTGAAGAACCTGTGCTGATACTGGATCAAATTCGCTCAGCTTTTCCAAGGTTCTCCTTTCAGCATTTGTAAGCTGGTTGAAGCTGGACTGACCGTTCACGCCTACCTGCTTCAGCCTTTGGGTTACCTTGTCCAAGTCTGTTCCAAAAGAAGTGAGTTCCTGATTGAACTTGGTGTTTGAAAGAGATGTGGTGAAGGTGCTGTCTATTGTGTTTCCCAATTTCCTGAAGCTGTTTTCAACCTTTTGGGCGACAGATGATGCCATGTCCTCTGCCTTGACTATTATGTTCATTACATTGCTTGACGGCAATCTCCTTCACTCCTGAAAAATAGCTAAAATTTACTTTCTTCCACTTTATTCATTTCCTGATATAGTTCAAGTCTTCCTTTTGCAAGGAATAATGTTTGAAGTATGGTCAAATCACTTTGACACCTTGTTAAATGGTAGCCACAGTAATCCAACCATAGAATCTGCCTACCTTCCTTTGATTTAATGAAAGGTATCCACGTCATCCTCATCGAGTTCTATTCCACTCAACCTTTTCACATGATTGAAAAGTTCCTCAAATAGTTTGTGAGGCATTTGCTCAATCTCGGTTTCGGACCAAGCCTCCTCTCCCACATTCTTCTCATTATCTAAAGATAAGAAGATTGCCTTGGTCTTGGCTTGGTGCTGTGCCTTCTGCTGCAATTCGAGATTTATCTTTCCTTTGCTCTCAACCACACTCTTAGGCTTCTGCCTTCTTCCCCTGTGTGCGGTCTCGTTGGTCTCGAAGATTCCCATAGCCTTTGCCTCAATCTCGTCGACCTCGTTGATCTCGGCTTGGGACAACGGTCTCAAGTACATCTCGTCTCCGTCCAAAGCCTCAATCTTCACCTTTTCAATCTTTTTTACGCCCTTTAAAATATCGGATTTCTTAACTACAACCATAATACCTAATCCTCTTCAATTTCCTCTACAGTAATGTCAAAGCTTTCCTCATCGTCATTGACAGAGATTATGCTTCCTGCAACAACATCATATCCTTCAACGATGACATCATACCTTCCAGGCTCCACATCATTGAAGGAGCAGCCTCCTGCACTGCCTGTGGTCGCCTCATAGCTCTCATCAGTAACTCTATTCACAATAGTTACTGCATTGCTTGCCACAGGCTGATTATTATCGTCCTTGACAGTGAGCCTTACGGTGGCGCTTGTAACACCCTCTCCGCTCTTTATCTCAGGCTGGTCATTCACAAGCCTGCAATACATGTCAGTCAATACGCGGGTTCCGTCCAACTTTGTGGCATATCCTGTTCCCATGGCGTCCAAGTTGAAGGTAACCTCAATCTCGTCAGCCTCGCTCAACTCATAGTCCACAGCAAAGATACATTCAGGGAAAGTGATCTCAAGCCTGTCGGTTGTGTCCTCACAGACATTGCAGATGAGCTTCAATGGAATCTTGCACAACTTACATTCAGACGGTTCTGTGCCTACCTCTCCGTATTCAGCCTTTTGAATCAGCTCCAAGGTCTCCCTTTCCAAAGTGGAGACAAAGGAAATGGATATGTCCCTTCCTTGAGCAGCAGCCTTCCTCTGCGGACCTCTGCTTCCTAAGCCGATAGTCTTGTCCACATTGATGTTGTTCTTTCCGTCAAAACTGAAACTTGAAACAATTCCTGGAGGAGCGTTCTCGTCTATCTCAACGGAAACGTCATAGAACATCAATGCCCAATCGCCGTCAAGAAGCTTCACCTTATAGAGCTCAATGTTCTCAATCTCATCGCTTTCCTCTGTCTTGTAGACAAAGTCAGCGGTGAACTTCATGTACTCGTCGCTCACCTCCATCTTGAAGTTGTCAAGCAATGAGCCAACGATGGTCTTCTCAAATATGTCAAAAGTTACCCAAAGAGTGAAGCTTGACAATTTATTGTTCTCTCCGCCCCAGAACTCATGGACGTTTGGATTGGAGCCTCCGTCAGTAAAATGGTAATTGTCCAGGAAAGCCTTGAGATAATGTCCTATCCTCTTCAAGTCAACTTCACCTTCGATGTTGGCAGTAGGCTTGTACACGCCTGCACGTGCCTTCTTCTTCATCCTTGAGCCGCTTGACTTTGTGTTCGGAGTGGAGTTCAAGGAAGCCTTTGCCTTGCTAACTTCCTGATGGAAGTCCGGCGCTGACTCCGCAACTCCATACCTTGCCTCTTCCTTCATTCCTACAACACGAATTCCCATAAAAATTCTCCTTAATCATATCTTCTATTACATTTCAACCAATCAACAACATAAACGAAATTAAAAATGATGCTGGTTGCAGGTATCCTTTCGCTCTTTCCCACAACCGTTACCTCTCCTACCGGATACAATGTCTCGAACTCCAGCTTGTGGAAGAACCTGTTCGGCATGGAATCATCAACTTTCACCTTGTTGAAGTTCTTCATCAGGCTTGAGCCAACCCTGCTGGCTAGGCTTATTCCCAATATCTCAGCCTCTTCCAAGTCATCGCTGTATTCCACGCATACGAACTCGAAAGGGACTGACATAGCTATCTTGTTTGAGAGATTTGGCTGACTGCCAGACCATCTGGTAGTGGGGTGCTGGACTATCCATATCGCAGGTGGGTCAACAGGAACGTCGCTGTTCACGGACGGAATGAGTGTCTCTACATCCTCAAGCAACCCTCCTTCGCAGATTTCCCTTTCAAGATATGCCTTGACAGTCTGAGGAACAAGCGAAGCAGTATTTACGAATCTCATGAGTCCATCTCCATCATTGCCCTTATCATGAATTCCTGCACTCTCCTTTCAGTCATTTCCATGCTTCTCTCAACAAACCTCTGAGGCTTCTGTCCTCTAGTCCATGGAACCACAACAAGCTTTCCCTTGAACTTTCCTTTGTTTGGTGTAAAGGCTAAGAACTTTCCGTTCTTAGGTCTTATCTTATGACCCAAAGGACCGTACAGTCCTGTTCCGTCATTCACGAAAATGGCATACTTTGCACTGCTTTTCACAGTCCTTTCCAATTCTCCTGTCTGGAAGATTACCCAAGAGCCCTGAAGCCTTCCATGATCCACAGGACTCAACTTCTTGAGGTTTCTCTGCAATTCATTTGCAGTCAACACAACTGTCCTTTTGGCAACCTTTTTGAACCTTGGCTCCAATGGCTTGAGTTCCTCAACGTCAATCTGCAATTTCACCAAGAGTCATCATCTCCAGTGATGACGAAGAAGTCAATCTCGTCTCCTTTGTAGCTTTTCCTTTCATGCACGAAAGGGGTCAAGTCCCTTTTCAAGTCATTTGAGAATATGTTGGAACTGACAGTCTGCACGTTCCATTCCTTGACCTGAATTACAGGAGTGTCCTTCCTTGCCTGTGCCAATGCGACCATGTTTGCAGTGAGCCTAAGGCAGACATTAACAACTGCTGGAGGTATCTCCTCCAAGTCATTGAAATCGTAGTTGCAGTAGGATATTATAAGTCCTTCTGCCTGCAGAATCCACTTCTCAAGCAATGTTTCCAGGCTGGAGGTGTCTCCCTTCTCGAACCTGAATGTCTGAGGCTTGACTCCTGTGAACTCGATGACATCTTCCGTACCAATCCAAGTCATATTGCCATCTCCTCAATCAAGGATACTCTGCCTCTTCCAATGGAATCTCCTTCTGAGGACCGACTGCTGCTGGTGGACCTTCCAAGCTTGGACTGTCATCATAGTCTCCATCATAAACTGATTTGATAAGTTTGTAGAGTCTCTTGTGGCTTCTCCTGTCTATGACGGAAAGTTCTTCCCATGGAGGCAACTCAGGAAAGGAATCTCTTATGACAGCATACCTTTTCTTCATGCTTCTCCTTTCAATCACAGACAGTTCGTTCCATTCAGGAAGACCTAACTCATCCTTCAAAACATTATAAAGCTTTCTAGGAGACTTGCGAACGGATATTGCCAAGTCCTCCCAATCAACCAATGCCATCAGTATCGCCTCAACCAATCCTATAAAGCAAATGAGAAGCACAATGATATGCGAAATCATACCATTATGCTCTGGAGAGTTCAGGCAACGCCTCCGCATCGCTTGAATTCATTACGCTTACAACTGCTCCGTTACGGAAGTAGTAGTCCACATCGCCGCGGATACGGAACCAGTATCTTGTGAGCTCGTTCTTGGCAATCCTTTCAGGCTCTACAGAAAGATTCTTCCATATTCCGTAAGCCAAGTTCTTAGGGTTTGTGAGCATGGAACATACTCTGTTGCCGAGCATTCCCCTTCCGTCCTCATCGTCCAAGGTGGAGCAGTGCTCGATAGGTATTCCCTTGTAGGACAAGGCGTTGAACCCTATCTGTGCGGAATCACCCAAGCCAGTTCCCCTGTTTATGAGGATGTTCCTGTATGCGTCCTCGACTTCAAAAGGAACATAGAACTTGAGCATTCTCCTGTTTTTCCTGAATCTTGGAGGCAATGCCTTGATCATTGCGTCGAACATCGCTTCAGGACCGTCCTCAATGTCAAACATTCCATTGCTAGGAGCTATTGACCTGCTGGATATGTGGTTTGCGCATTTCTTGAGCCATCCGTCATTTGTGTTGAGAAGAGGGTCGTCGCTTCTTGCAACTTCGCTGTCAGCAAACAATGCCCAGTATTCCAAGTCCTCTCCAATCCTTTCTCCCATCATCTGGAGAAGGGTCTGCTCGAACTGGGCTTGTGTCATGTTGTCCTCCTTCTCGTCATCCTCGATTTCGCACATTGCCTTGAGCTTCTTGACGTCCAACTCGTTTGCTCCGAAGTCGACGTCAGCCGCAGGAATCTCAGGGTCGGTCTCGCCGTTCACGTCATATCCGTTTGTGAGGACCCTTCCGTTTATTCCTACCCTGTTGAGATGCTTCTTGAATGATTTCATCAGCTTGAAGTCCGCATCTCTTAAAATTGTATTGTCTAATGTTGCTTCTCTAAGGAAGTAACCTAGCTGCTCGACGTTCAATACAGCCTTTCCTGTCTCCATGTCAGTCCTCATGGACTTGAAGACTGCCTTTTCCTGCTCGTTTACCAATTGGTTTAAAGTAGCTTCGTTTCCCATAGTTACACTTCTTTCCTAAAATAAAACTGTTGATGTATGATTATAATTTCCTGACTGCAGAGCCTGTGTTGTCCCTGCCCATGATTTCATAGACACGTGCGGCTCCGGTCTTTGCAACCTTCTGGTTGTCCTTGATGTCATGATTCGGAATGGATTTGCTGGACTGGACGTTCTGTGCCTCTCCATTGTCCTTTGCCTCTTCCTCATCATCATCCTCATCGCTTTCGTCATCTTCCTGATTTTTGGCTTCTTCAGCCTTGTCCTTCTCCAAGGATTTCTTCAAGGACTTGAAAAGTTCTGCTCCAAGAGTCTCGAACTTGTCGCTCAAAGCCTTTTCCAACTCATTCTTGAATGTCTCGAAATCGTCGGTGTTTACGAAATCCTTGGTTACCTCATCCACAATGGCTTTGATGTCCAATTCGATATCCTCATCTTCAGGATTCTTGTCTTCATCCTTATCTTCCTTGTTGAAGATTCCCTTGATGGACTGCACGAAACCTTTGGTTTCCTCTTCCAACTTATCGTCTATATTTTCGCTCACAACATCACCGTTCTCTATATCTTCTTTCATACTGCAAAATTTAGCTCCTCTTACGCAAGGCTTCCTGACAAGGCTTATGGTGAAACCCACTGGGTCCTTGATGTCTTTCATCAGGACTCTTCTAGGCAGCTGGATCTGCTTGTCTGCGAACTTCTTGCTCACAGTTGTTATGCTGTATCCAGTGTACTCTCCATTGAGTGCCTTTTCCATCTCCTCTTCATCAGTTATCCTTGTGGTGGCTATCCAGGTTCCTTTTGGATACTCATTGACTGTTCCGTCCAAGCCCTTGAGGCTTATAGGCTCGTTTGTTATATATGACTCCACAGGAACTCCTATAACTTCTCTGGTCTCGAAGAACTCATGGTTCTTGTCGACAAGGCTGTAATTTGCCAGATACTCATGTGCAATCTGCCTTATCTGACCCTCGGTCAACGGCTCCTCTCCGTAGTCAAACTCACAATCCCTTTCACCTGGAATCAGTACTGGAGCAGTAATAAGCAAGGAATCTCTTGATTTGGTAACAACCTCTAAAATATTAATCACTCCAAAAAATAGCTAAATTCGGTGAACAGGCTTATAGCCTTCAACCAACATAGTGGAAAATTAGAAAAAATGAAAAAATATTTAACAAAACTTTTATAATGTTTACAATAAATCATTTAAATAAGAAAAATAAGGATTAATGTTAAGTGTTTAATAACTTCTTTAAACCGAAGCGTAACATAGCGATTTACTTTTTAATTGTTTTGTATGTAGAGGGTTAATAATGGTAGTCAAATGTCCTAATTGTTTTAGTCCACGTGTTTCAAAATGTGAAGATACTAATATTAAATGGCAATGTGATAAATGCAAATGCAAATTTAACCATGGTGCTTTCGATATTAATGCTGAAATGGAGAAAGTAGAACAATTAACAATAGAAAAAATTGAAAGAGAACGAGAAAGAACTGAACAATTTGAAAGAGCTATTAAAGAAGCAAAGGAACAATTTGAAAGAGAAAGAACTGAACAATTTGAAAGAGAAAGAAAGGAAAGACTAGAAAGAGAAAAGAGAGAAAAAGAAAGAGAAAAGATAGAAAAAGAAAGAGAAAGAAAGGAAAGACTAGAAAGAAATAGGATTAAAATAGAAGAAAGAGAAAGAGAAAGAATAAAAAGAAATGAAAGAATTAGAAGAGAGAATGAAAGAAATAGGATTAAAAGTGATAAGAGAGAAAGAGAAAAGAGTGAAGAAAAAAGAATAAAAAGGAATGAAAGAATTAGGAAAGCAAATGAAAGAAATAGTATTAAAAGAGAAAAGAGAGAAAGAGAAAGAGAAAGAAACGTGATGACTATTGATGAATATTACAGGTCAATAGGATACGGGTCAACAGGAAAAAGTAAGGTATGGTCAGCAATTATTATTCCAATATTATTGGTTATATGTATTATATTGATTTTAATGTTTTATGGAGGAGGAATGTGATTTATTAATTAAACTGCGAAGTCATGGCAAAAAATGCAACAATTGCCAAAAGGAAACCAAGATGGATTAAATTTTTGCATTTAATTTAGTTCTGTAATAGTAAATTTAAGAAAACTAAAATTTTTTTATTTTTCTCTAACTACTGAACTCCATCTTATTTATTATAGAAATTTTGTTAAAATTTCAATTAAGTGAAAAAACAAAGAAGGAGAAGTTATGGCTAAAGAAAATGTTATAGATTATAAGATTGAGCGACAAAATGATAACACTTGGAGTTATTTATATGTAACTGAAAGAGGGAGAGGAAATATCATTGCTTCATCTTTTGGAGAATTGAGGCAGAAAGTTTTAAAAAGAGGTTTGCCTTGGAATGATATATCTAACCTATTCACTAAAAAGAGTTCTGATTCTAATGTTCGTCGCGAATCTGTAAAGAATATTGATGATGAATCTGTTTTGGCTGATGTCGCTAAAAAGAGTTCTGATTCTAATGTTCGCCTTGAAGCAGTTAGGAAGATTAGTGATAATTACGTTTTAATTGATATTGTTAAAAATGCTTCTGATTATGATGTTCGTCGTGAAGCTGTAAGGAAGATAAATGACTCATCTGTTTTAGAAGATATTGCTAAAAATAATAATGATGAGAATGTCCGTCTTGAAGCTGTAAGGAATATTAATGATGAATCTGTTTTAGAGAATATATCTAAAAATGCTTCCGATTCTAAAGTTCGTATTGAAGCTATTAAGAAGATTAATGATGAGACTATTATAATCAAACTTGCAAAAAATAATAATGATGAGGATGTGCGTATTGAAGCTGTAAGGAAGATAAATGATAAGACTGTTATAATCGATTTTGCTAAAAATGCTTCCGATTCTAAAGTTCGTCGTGAAGCTGTAAGGAAGATAAATGACTCATCTGTTTTAGCTTATGTTCTTAAAAATGACCCTAGTTGGATAGTTCGTATTGAAGCTGTAAGGAAGATAAATGATAAGTCTGTTTTAGCTAATATTGCTAAAAAGGATAATAATCCGTCTGTCCGTCTTGAAGCTGTAAGGAAAATTAGCGATGAATCTGTTTTAATAAGTGTTGCTAAAAATGATTCTGATTATTTTGTTCGTCTTGAAGCTGTAAAGAAGATTAATGATAAGTCTGTTTTAGAGGATATTGCTAAGAATGATATTAATTCCACTATTCGACGTGAAACTATTAAGAAGATTACTGATGAATCTGTTTTAATAAGTGTTGCTAAAAATGATTCTGATTATTTTGTTCGTCTTGAAGCTGTAAAGAAAATTAGCGACGCGTATATTCTAAAGGATATTGTTAAAAATGCTTTTGATTCTGATGTACGTATTATGTCTATTAATGAGATTACTGATGAGACTGTTTTAGTTAATCTTGATAAAATTGATCCAAATTTGAGATTAGTTCGTGACTCTCTAAAGAAGAAAAATAGAAGAATACATAAATTTAGGACTTTGGAAGAATGGGAAGAATATTACTATGATAAGAAGGTGCCAAAACATTGGATAACTCCTCGGTGGCATTACGGATTAGATGATTAATAATTTATTACTTGAAGTTTTGAGAAATCAAATTTTTTAAAAATTCACTCTAACTACTGAGTGCTTACTGAGTTCCTACTGAGTGATTTGGGAAAAATTTCAGTTCAAAATCTCAAAAACTGAAAATTTTTTCAACGCTCTATGGTGCCTTGATTACACCCTAAACAAAAGGACAACCGTTTTTCTCTCGACAACAGATCACCAGCGAGAACAGGAGAGAACGAAATCTCACTTTTCTCTGAACGGTTTCCTTCAGATAGCTTAATGCAGAACCCTTCTTTACCTTATTTTATTGGTATTTTTGGTTCTTTTTTGGGAAAAAAGTATTACTGAGTAATACTTTTTGAAATACCACCATTACAAGTGTAAAATCACATTCAGAGAGTCGGTGAGTGATTTTTGCCATCGTTCAATGAAAGCGACTGCACAGACTTTTTCACTTGTAATGCCACCTACCCAATTTTCACCGTCAAAATTTCAGAAATTTTTCATGGAGCAGTCTACGGTTGCAGTACCCTATGACACGATTCCTCATCGACCGTCGTTCCACCCATCTATGACCTTTTCTTACCAACTCCTTTTTCAGATACCCAATCGCTCCATTGAGCACAGGTCTTCTGAAGGTTTTTTAACTCCTTTGGTCTAAATTACCCATTTACTACCGATAATTTACCAATTTAGACCATTTCCGTTAATTTTTATTTCAAACGTCACACGAGACATGACTTTTTCAGAGAGTCCACTATCTCACCCCTTGACTCCCTGAATGAATGGCATCTCAATATTCTTCATAAACCTGTGTTCTCACACGAGACGGAACCCTGATTTCGTGGGTGAATCCTTAAAGGAATGCCATGAGATTCATATGGTTATGATTATAACCTGTTGAATCTCACAACAGGTGTCTTATATCTCATGTCGACCTTACGAATTTCCGATTTATACCCAAATACATAGATAGTGATTCATAAAAAAAGAGGAACTTCGTAAAGTCCCTCTAAAAACACCTGTGCTCTATTGGTCGCTGACAATGACAAAAGCATCCTCCAAGAGTTCCCGTTCTTCGTCGGTGAACTCGAAGTCTCTGGTTCTGAGCTTCGTGTACAGCAATGCGATGGCTCTGTCAATGACGCTCTCGTGTTCCTCTCCCACTTCGGAATACTCCAATTCCTGAGCAGTAAGGAAGAACCGTTCCTCAATGGTGAATCCGACATCTCTCACGGTTACCACCAAGTTATCCTAATGACATATTCTATGAGATTGGCGAAATACCGGTCTTCCCTGCAATCGTAGTCAATCTCATTGGACTTGAGCCATCTCTTTATTCTCTCGTACACCTTTTCGTCTGTCAGGACGATTTCCATTGCGACATCGTCAAACTCAATTCTGTCAATGTTTTCGCACTTGACCTCGTCAATTTCCAAATACATAATCAATCTCTCCTGTTCTCTCACCAAAACAATAAGATAAAATGGTAGAGACTGTTAGAAGTCCCTACAGATAATTTCTCTCTTCTGCTCCTCTGTTATGCTTCCGTCTGCAATGCAGGTCTCCAAGTACAACAGATAATCGACTTGATCAAAGGTTAATCCACCTTCTGCAAGTATCATCTCAATTTCCTCACCGAGTTCCTTCAAACTTAATTTCATCATCTAAATCTCTCCTAATATCTCACCGGAATGAAAATGGAGATAGTTAATAATCTCCATTCATGACATCTTGTGCCTGCTCGTCTGTGATAGTGCCTTCCTCTACTAGAATCTCCATCTGCAACAGGAAATCAACCTGCTCATCGGATAATTCACCGTCATCTAACTTCCTTGAAATTTCATCCAAGATAGTAAAAATATCGTACTTCATTCCTAATCTCCTCCGTTCAATCATTCCTCAATCAGTTCTGCACCGTACTTCAATGCGAAATCCTGTGCTTCCTTACGAGATGAGAATTTATACTTGACCACAAAACTCAATCCGACTGAATCGTAGACTTCTCTCCTTGCAGTCAGGTCATCATAAAGATACAACAAATCCATCAAATCTCTCCTATTCTCCTTTCCTCTCTACAACTTTGAACCTGTCCTCACCATATATTAGTGCCAGACCTGAGCCGTTCTCCCATCTCACATGGATTTGACCAATATCGTCTACGAAGAGTATTTCTCCTCTGGTTCCACTAGGTGGAGCCTGTGCATCGTCCATATGAACCAGTTCGACAACGTCTCCGACATGATACATCTTTTTGACAAATTCTTTCTTCTGTCCGAACATTCTCAACACTTCCTCTCTAATTTCCTATTATGTCTCCAATTCTCACCCTTTCAAAGTACAAATCCCTTTCAATCCTACCGTAGGACACGGTTATTCCATTGATTTTTATTGGTATCTTAAGGTTCTCCAACTCAGACAATGAGAAGTAACCGTACTCGTTGAATTCAGGTGTTATCGGTGATTCAACATATCCGAAGAAAAGGTAATCACCATTCTCCTGTTTCTCTGCCTCCAATACATACCAAGTTCCCAATCCGTAAGGGTTGAAGAACTTCATCACCACTATCGCGTCATCTCCTTTTCCGTCTTGGGAATAGAAAGGGAAGGATTTGAGTTTCCCTTCCATTTCCCTAGTCATCAGTTCCATCTAAATTCCTCCTCTTAATCTGCAACCATGATTGCTTAGATCCTCTTTTCTCAAGCTTTCCTCACCATTATAGCAACATCTGAAGCCGTCCTCAAAGTGATACAAATCCATTCCAAATGGAGAATTGGACTTCCAGTCAATCACCTTGATTGGTTCGTTCTCTCTTAACATCTCACAATTATCGCAAGGGCATTCCATATTCTCACCTTCTACCACCAACTGCAATACTCAAAGTACAGGTATCTGTCGTCTTTAAGCACTTCGTCTATTTTCTCGACGGTGTACTGCAAATCGTAGTAGTACCATTCGTCATAGTCTATCGCACCAAAGAAGAAACCAGGTCTTGTTGGGAGAAGTTCCTCTGCCTTGTCATTGTCTGCGAGCACTGCTCTGCATAGGTCTCTTAGTTCCTCTAACTGTTCTCTGCTTACTGAGTGTGGTTGGCAGTTGTCCTCTCCGTCCTGAGCGTTGACTACGAACCAGTTGTGTACCTGATTGGACTTTCTCCAGTAAATCACCTGTTCTCTTACATTCTCTCCGTCTTGTTCAAATATTCCTTCCAAAAACATGTCTAATCCCATATCATCACCGTTCTAACAATCTATCATGTATATCTTCAAATCTTTTATCTCCATTTGGCTTAGGTAAAGAGAGCTAATCTCCATACCTATCTCAAGTATTGCTCCGTTCTCATGGTAGACAAATTCCTTGCAATGAAAACAGAAGCAATTGCATTCTATCACTATGCTCCAGTTGCGAACACAGGGAGCAACCTTTGCGATGTAGAAATCACCGCAATCGGTAAGGCTCATGTACTCTCCGTTCTCATTCACCTTCCAGTAGGTGTCGAACAGGGTCTCAACGAATTCGTCCACTCAGAACTCCTCCTCGTCCCAGTCATCGTACTCTTCCCAATCATCGTCGGAATCTCCGTCCAATTCCCAGTCTCCTTCGCGAATCTCAATGTTTCCGTCATCATCGCTTTCGATTAAAACGAAATCGACGTCATCGCCGAACTCGACTGTTCTCTCACCGTTCTCATCTTCAAAAGTAACTTTCATTGTCATTCTATCACGTCTCCTTTAAAATCTCGTTCAATACTCCATTAAGACACAGTCAATCAGGTGATTCCTAAAGATTTGGAAGTCATCGCCACCATTCTCAACTATCTCTTTCTTCAAAAGTTTCTTCCAGTCATTCCAACCAAGATTCTCGTGTTGCTCTAACCAGTTCTCCTTATAGTCCTCCACAAAATACTCATTCCACAATATCTCAACGATATCGTCCTTGCTCCCCTTCTTCAAAGGCACAGCAATGAAGATCTCATTGCAGAAGGTGAGTCCTTTCCTCTCTTGTCGAGAGACAAATTCAACAACCTGCTCTCTGGTGAGTTCACCAGTTTCCATCTCTTCAAAATTGTCTAAGACATAATCTTCAAAACTCATTCTAGGTCTCCTTAGATGTCTCCAAAAAATATCAACTTTCCTGTAACTTATATAGTCAATCACCAGTTCCCTTACATTCTCAGGTGAGATGACACCATAAGAATTGAGAACGATGGCAACCAATATCAAATCTCCACTAGAGAATAATGCTAAAAGGAGATAATCCACTGAGAAGTTATCTCCAATAGCCTTCAACCAATTCACCACTTTTCTCACCCTCCAATCAATATGACTTGAGACTTCCCTGTGTAGCAGTTCCTGTCTTCTATGATGAACACTTCCTCAAGGTTGACTCCGTCATCGACAGCCTCTCCAATGGTGTCATATAAGACAACACTATATAATAGGAAATCTCGGAGATTAGTGGTGATTCTACCGTCTACTTCAAAGGAACAGTAGTGCTCCACTATCTCTCCAACTGCTCTGTTGGTCAATATCCTGCTGCTACCGTCTCCATTGCGATAGAAGCTCTCGACCATGTCTGCTATTTCGTTCTCGCACAAATCGACAAAAACCATACGAAAACCACCTAAATTACCCATTCAATGTATCCTAATTCCCCAAGATTGTGGGACTTCAACAAAATTGAGAACTCTCCGTCCTCGTAAGTTATTAATAACTCAAATTCTTCGTTCTCTAATACAATCTCATCAATCTCTGTGGTTGCAAAAGCCAAATCTGTGGTGTAGCACTTGACTACAACTGTCGGATTGTCATAGACCAATGCATCACCGATGACGATGTCAATCAGGTTTACAGTCCCACGGTACAAAACATCTACTAATATCTTGTTTTGGTTGATAACGTTTATCGCGTCCATATTCTCACCTCAAAAGTAACGAGAAAGGAGATTAAAACTCCTTATGGTTAATCTCGTTTTGTTTTATGATTCTGCATATGACATTGACGAATTTCTTAAACTCTTTTATAAGGAATTCGCAATGAACGGTGCAATCACCTTCTTTCAACTGCTCAAGTACATCCTCGGTTATATCCTCGTATTCCTCAAGAGAATACCAGAACTCGTTGATGACTTCCTCGAATCTTTTGTCTAACCTTTCCATTGCTTCTTTAAGTTCTTCTCTGTGAGGCTTATAGGTAACAGTCCTTTCTAAGTACTTCTCGATTTCCTCCAAATCACTAAAGAATCTTCCTAAGTAATAGAAGTAGGTCTCAACGTCTCTCCAGTGATAGTAGTAGGATTCACCGTATTTTTCCTTAGCCTCTTTTATCCTTTCCTCTCTCACCTCGTTGTAGGATTCGTAGGTAGGATAGTCAACTGCTCCTTGACGAGCAAGGGAGTAAGTGTTGACTCCTGCCTCTCTAATTCGACAGTCTAGTGTCTTGATTTCTTCTTGTTGATAATAGGTTCTCTCTACGACTCTTAACATGAAATCGCCTCTCTGTGCTTCCTTCTTTCTCTCCTAAACGGACGGAAACACAATAAAAACTATATTATTCGTTTAGATATAAATGTTTTGGAGAAAATAAGAAAGATTAACGCTCTGTTAAGAGAATAAATTCAAATATACAGGTTTGAGGAAGGTTGGAGCAACCACGCTCAGTTTTACACTTGTAAGGTAACTCAATTCTGTTCTAACCAATGAGATTCCGGTCTTTTTTGGTGAAAAAAGTATTATTTTTGGTGGTCAAAATAATACAATCTGACCGGTTCGTCAGTGGTCTTGGTATGGAAAGATGGTTGGATCATTAAGCTATATGAAAAAACCTGATATAGCCCAAGTCTGAATAAAGAACAACGGATTTAACCGACGGAGAATGTGAAAAACAGTAATACTTTTTTGGGAAACCGTAATTAAAAAGTATTACTCAGCTCTCGACAATTCAACCGATTGAAGAGGAATCAAGGGCTTCTCATTGGTCTCTGAAGGGGTTTTTGAACGGTTTTTAAAATTCCTTATTTTCACTAGACATGGTGGAAAAAAAGCATGAAATCATGAAAAAGTGAGGAATTTTGGAAAAAAAGGCTGAATTTTTAAATGGTTTTGAAATTTGAAAAAAAAGCAGGGAAAAATGTTGTAAAAAAAGAGAATATTTTAAAAAAAATAGAAAAGGGAAAGGAATTGTGAGATTATCTGTACTCAATTCCTTCATCCAAATGCTCAAAGACAGTATTGTAGAAGCGAGTGTTGTAGTGAGGATTTTCCTCAATGCACTCTCCAATCAGTTCACCGCCCTCTTCAGTGAAAAGCTGAATCATTCTGAATGGGCAGACATACTTCCCGTCAGGCAATGACATCATGTCATTTTCCTGCAAGTAGGTTATCAGTACAAACTGTCCGTTCGGCAAATTTATTTCTTCTGTCCTGTCATTTCCAGGAATTTCAATTATCATATCGGCACCTCCAATATCTTAAAGCAATTAATCATGTTTTTGTTTTTCATAGGATATAAATCCATTTTCAATAAGGGATGAGCCCCAAAACGAACAAATCGTCTTCCATCATGTTCTTTATGAACTCATATCTTTTTGGGAATTTTCTCCTCAGTTTTTCAGGGCTTGTTACATACAGTTCCATTGCTTCCGCAAAGTCTTCGCTGTAATGGGTCTTGAAGACTTCAAAGCCCTTTCTTGCATATGAGGTTACAAATCCTCCTTCCTCTTCGGCAACCTTATAGTAGGCTCCTCCTCTATTGGCAATCTTGCTCAGATTGTTGTCCCAAGCATGTCCAAGTTCATGAGCAAGGGTTTTGGTTTGTGAAAGGATTCCTTCCTTGCATTTGAAGATCACAATTTCATTGTCCTTTCTCTTTGTAACTCCTCCGACGAAATGGTTCTTCTTGAGATTATAGACATCCCTGTCAGCAGAGAATATTATTCTGTTGTGGTTTTGGTTCATGAGCTTTCTAGGAATCTTGTCAAGAGTTTGCATGATTTCGACTGTGGACACTTCGCTTTTGCTGCTGATCCAGATTTCGCAATTGTAGTCCTTGAACCTCAAAACATCGAACGTATCGTCAGTTATGTTGATGTAGTCCTCGTATCTTCCCTTCAGGTCATACTTCACATTTCTTGTTATTGTCATGCCATTGCCGTTCACAATCTCATCGGCTTTCTTCCTGTATGACTTGTTCATGATGAAGTTTTTCTCGTACAGGTCAATGTCCTCCTTGGTTCTCAGCCTGCTGACATCTCTAGGAGCAAATTCATTTGCCATCTTGGAGGTTTCCTTAGGATACATCCTCTCAATTTTTGCCAGCCTCTTCCTTTCCTCTTCCTCCATGAACCTGCCAAATCTTTCAGGATGTCTTTTCTCATAATACTTCAAGTCCATTTCCTTTGCGATTCTCTTGGATTCCTTAGGATAGAGCTTCTCGATTTCCTTCAGCCTAGCCCTCTCCTCAGAAGTCAAGGTTTTGGAGGTTACTTCAAATGACCTGATGTCATCAGGATGGTAAATGCTGAACTGATTGTTGTAGTTCTCCCTGTAGAATTGCAGGTCGACATCCTTTGCAACCTTTGAAAACTCCTTCGGATACATTTTCTGAAGTTCCTTGTTCATTCTTATCTCGTTTTCGTACTGCTTTAGGAACCTGCTGTAATCCTTTATGAACATCTGCTTTTCAGACTCGTTGAGGAACGGATTCTGTCCTCTTTTAAGCATTCTAAGATTCTCTGCAAAGTTCTTTCTAAGCATGAATTCGTCATACTGCCTTTGGACAATATATGATGGAGGAACATTGTCTCTAGCATTCCTCTTAAAGATTTCCTGTATTTCAGCAAGCCTTCTTTCCTCATCTTCATTGAGGTTGATCAAATCCTCAAAGTCATCAAGTATCCACTGGGATTTGGGTTCAACAGCTTCGTATCTCCTCATCAGGTCATCTATTGTAGGCATCTCGAAGTTAGGAATGTCAATCAGGTCCTCTTCGGTGAACTCAATCATTCCTGGAGGAGCCATCTTTCCGAGAGGCATGAGGAACGGAAGGGTTGTGCAACGGCAGTTTATCCAGTGAACTATCCTGCCTGTCCTGTCTCCAGGATACTGAAGCCCGTTGCTGAACGAGTTGCCCACCTTCACTATCTTGCCGTGAAGTTCCCTGTGGTCTGCCTGCGGTGTCTCCCTGACTCTTTCGTCCTGGGCAGTCCACCACTGATGGTACTCAACTCCAAGCTCTCCATAGACGTCAAAGGCACCGTCATTCTGGGCTGAATTGATTTCGGTCCTTGCAATCCTCTGTGCCTCCCAAGACTTCAATCCATTGTACTCGACGGTCAGCCTGTCCTTAGCCTCATCAATGCCTAATCCGTCATCATAGCTTTGGGTTATGTTCTCCATTATCCTATTGTCGACCCTGTCCATTGTATGGGCTGAAGCCTGAAAGACCTTATTGTTGAGATTGTACCTTATAGTAGGGTCGGGCTTGAACAGGTCCTCAAGTCTTGTGATGTTGACATCTGCCTTCATGCTAATGTTTTCCAGTTTTCTGTTGAATCTCCTTTCGGTAGCTTCCCTTCCCTTCATGTAGGAGTCCTTGCAGTACTTGAACAGGATGTCATAGTACTCCTGCCTGCTGTCCTGTATGATGTCTGAAACCTTGTTCAGATGGAAAAGACCCAATTCGCTTTCCCAGTGCTCATCCATGACCTTGTGGATTTTCCTCTCAAGCCTTCTGAAGAAGTCCGCAATCTCCCTACTGCACTGCTCTTCGAGTATCAAACGCCTTCTGTATTCTCTCTTGATATTCTGAATCTGCCTCTTTGAATGACGCACCTTGAGCGCCATCATCACGAGTCTGTCTCTTCTCTCTAAGCTGTTCATCCATAACACCTGCGTCCTTCATCAAGTCATTCTCCAAGCTGTCAAGAACTGTCTCCGCTTCCATCGGCACATCACCGCCATTCCATACATTCTCCAAAGGAACATTGTTCAAGTAGTATTCATCTAAAAAAGGATTGTCTGAAGCTGTCAGACCGAACCTTTCGCCAATGTTCTCGATGATCTGCCTTGGAGTGATTGAAGCCATAAGGAACAGTTCCTTGATTATTGCAATGTCTGTGGTGTAGTCCCTTGTGTCATGTTCCGTTATCTTGAATCTCCAGTCCTTTATCTTAAAGTCATTCTTTATCAC
Organism: Methanobrevibacter ruminantium M1; assembly: GCF_000024185.1. Classification (NCBI taxonomy): domain Archaea; kingdom Methanobacteriati; phylum Methanobacteriota; class Methanobacteria; order Methanobacteriales; family Methanobacteriaceae; genus Methanobrevibacter; species Methanobrevibacter ruminantium. Next base: position 424,216 of record NC_013790.1, on the reverse strand, counting down.
TTGGTTAATTAGAAACTCATCGTTGAATCTGATTGGTAGCACCACATCGTTCTTGTAGTTTATGGTGGCTCCCTCTATATTGCTTCCACCCAAACTGCCTGTCTCGTTTATTCCGACCTTGTATGGAGGAACCCTGTGTGCATGGATTACTTCATCCCTGTTATCCTGCCTGAAGAGTCTGAAGCTCGCCTCCTTGGTCTCGACACTCAGCGGCTTCAGTTCAATCTCCACATTACCTTCCTCTCCCTCAGATGGGACAAGGATTGTTACTGCACTGTGAGGGTTCTTTATTGCCTGCTTCAATTGCTGTGAAATCTTCCACTTCAGAGTCTTTGTAACGTCATATTCAGGATTCTTTGTTCCGTCCTCAAGGAACTCCTCCTGGCCATAGTCCACGAAGTCTCCACTTACCAAGACTGCGAATGATGGCATTCCGTAGTTCTTGAAGAAGCTGGTATTGTACTTGGAACGGCTTATGTCGCTATAAATGGCTGGAATTGCACCCACTATCTTAGGCAATCCGTAGTACTTGCTTTTTGTGGTGTATTCCATAGTCCACAACAGCTCGTTTGCCCTTTCTTCCTTGCTTAAGGAATTGTAAGGGTGGAACTCTCCTGTCTCAGAGTGTACATCGCACAGATTGCCTTCCTTGTCATAGTTCTTTCCATAGATTACAAACCATACTGTCTTTGTTCCCACTCTCTGCTTTACTCTTTTCCCATCACTTGTCCTTCTTAAAGTGTAAGAAGATATATGGGATAGGTTAACAGGCTCTGATTTCGATTTATCTTTTCTGATTAATTCCAAGGCTCCGTAGCCAGTAGCCCTTCTGTCATAGTTCATTTGGTACAGCAATTCATTGATATTAGGCTCGATGTTTTCTAGAAAATTGGTCAATTTTGGCTTGTTAAGTTCCTTTTCTTTCTCTCCAGTAACTGGAACTATGTCATATCCTATTCCTGCACTGTCCCTTGCAACAACATCGACACAGTTCTCATGATATGTGTTTATCTCCAATAGCTCACACAACTGCAATGGGTCATACAACGGCTCAAGCAATGTATCATCATATTCCCAACCATCAGTCTTCAACTGCTTGCTTCCTGTCTCGTCAGATTCGCTCTTTATTGCATACCTCTCCAAGACATCTGCATCGACAATGTCATAGGATCCGTCTTCAGTGGTCACAACAAAGGCGTCTGCTTTAGCATTCTTACTCAATAATTATTCCTCCTAAAAAAAGTATATTCAATATTCATGGTGGAAAAATAGGGCAAGATTTATAGCAAACTAAAAATAGATTAAAGATTAATTGGTAAAGAGCGTGATTGTATGAGTAAGAAACAAGAAATGATGAGAATTGAAAGGTTAAAACACTATGCATATCAAACAGGACTAATAATCCCTATTTTTAAAAATCATGATTTAATTAAAAAAATAGAAAATGGAAAAATAACTAATACTGACGAAATAAAGATATATATTGAGGAAAATGAAAAGCAGATAAAAAGAAGAAGAGAATTTATAAGTATTATTTATGATAATTGCAAATATTTTAAATACGACAGCATATGTTATAAATTAATATCCAAAGTAAATAATTTTGAAATAAAGAGCCTAGAAGAATTAATGAATGAAATAGAAAGTGAAAAAAAGAAAAATGGTTTTAGAAAGAACATAGAAGAAAAAGAATTAATAAAAGAAAATGAAAATAAAGGAAGGCTAAAAGAATATGTGAGAATTGTTAGGAGAGAATATGGCTTAGATTTTACATCAGTAAAGAAATTAAAATTAAAAATCGATAATAATAAAATAAGAAGCAAAGAAGAATTAAATGAAGAAATAATTGAAGAAAAAAAGAAAACTGAATTGAGGAGAATTGTTTATGATAGTGACTTAAATTGGGACTTAAAATGGGAATTAGAATCCAAAATAAGACATAACGAAATAACAACTAAAGAAGAATTAATAAAAGAAATAAGAAGAATAGAATTTATAAATATTATTTATGATAATAACAGAGATTTTAAATTAGACTATGTCACAATACAAAAATTAGTATCAAAAATAGGAAGTAACGAAATAACAACTAAAGAGGAATTAATAAAAGAAATGACTGAAGAAAAAAAGAAAGGCATAGAAAGAAGAACGGAATATAAGAAAATTGTTAATGAAGCGCATGCCTTAGATAATACATCACAATGGAAATTAGAATTAAAAATCAATAATGATGAAATAAGAAACAAAGAAGAATTAATGAATGAAATAGAAAGTGAAAAAAAGAAAACTGAATTGAGGAGAATTGTTAATGATAGTGACTTAAATGATACCTCACAAAGAAAATTATTATCGAAAATAGATGAGGATATTGAAGTAATAACTAAAGAAAAATTAAAAAAAGAAATACAAAAAGAAGAAAGAATAATAGAATATAAGAAAATTGTTAATGAAGCGCATGCCTTAGATAATACATCACAATGGAAATTAGAATTAAAAATCAATAATGATGAAATAAGAAACAAAGAAGAATTAATGAATGAAATAGAAAGTGAAAAAAAGAAAACTGAATTGAGAAGAAAATCAGAAGAAATAATAAGAAGAAAAAAAGAGCGGAGCGACTCATATCATCCAAATGCTAATAAACCATGGAAATTTTAATATCACGCTTTAACTCTTCTTCTAGGTCTTGTCCAGAACCTGCAAGAGCCAGTAATAGTATCCACTATATCATCCTCTCCACCATCTTCACCTGTAAATGCCACCAACTGGTCAATCAACTTATTGTTCCAATGGGCTGGAACCATCTTGATTCTCCTGTCCTCTGCAAGACCTTCAAGGTCAAAAGCCCTGACTTTTTTACTGACCTGAACCTTATCTGCACGAATATTGTATCCTCTTAAATCCTCTTCTCTCCTAAACTTCTTAATCAATAGTTTTGAGCCACTTCCAGGCTCCTGCTCGACCATTACACGAGTTTGTTTTCCGTCCTTTTTACAAAGTCTCTTAAATGTTTTCAATACTTTAAGACTTGAAAACTTTCCTGCAACAAGATCCAGAACATACAGATATTCTCCATCATAGCTAGTCAAGATTGCAGAGGTTCCGTCACCAGCGTCTCCGCTTGCACCGAAATCCCAATATCTGAGCTGAGGCAAGTCCTTCGGAATGTCCTTAGGGTCAATGAGGCATGTGAGCTTGTGATTGACCTCATCCTGAAACCATTCTCTTTTAAATATCTCACCATCACGCTCTACAGGCTGTCCTTGATAGATACTATTAAAGAGATATGAGCCCATGCTTCTCTTTTCAGCCATGAGCCATTCATAGTCTCTCTGCTCTTCCCAAAGCACTTCACCTATCTTTCTTCCAAGAATATCGTCCTCGCTGTCGCAGATTGCAGGAAGGTTGAAGTCAACCCATGTGTTAGGGTCGATTGAGCCTCCGTTCCTTAAAATCCTGAATGCGTCATTTGCAGGTATTGTCGGCTCTGTCTCCTTTATGATTCCATGCAAATCCTTTAAATGAAGTCTTTGTGCAATGACAATCTTGATAGGAGGAAGTCCGTTGCTTCTCCTCTGGACCCTTGACTTGATGGTTCCTCCCCACCAGTCCTTGAGCTTTGCCTGACGTACCTTGGATTCGGCTTCAGCGACGTTCTTGATAGGGTCATCGACAATAAGGAGACCTGCACCGTATCCCATGATTGAACCGCCAGCACCTGCACTCAACATCTGTCCACGATAAGGCTCATTGAGCTTGAACTTGTTTTTAGCCTTACTATCAGACCTGATGGTCGGCTTGTACGGTGAAAGGTAGCCGTAATGATTGACAATGTCCTTCACCTGTCCTCCGAACTCACTTGCCAATCCTTGCGAATAGCTTGAAAGGATGACCTGCTCATTAGGGAAATATGATAAAAAATAGCTGCAAAAGTTCTTACTGATAAGTGTGGACTTTCCGTGCCTTGAGGGAACTCCCAGCAATATGCCGCTCACCCGTCCCTGAATTGCATATTGCAGAAGCTCTATTATCAGGACATCAAAGTCCCTAGGCTTCCAGAATCCGTTGTTTATGTAAATGCTCCATCTTCCAAGACCCATTGTTCCGTGAGCATTCACCCTGCTTGCAGCTGTCATACATCATACTTCACTTTTCTTCAATCATCTTTCTCATGTATTCCAATTCGCTTTCCATGAACTCGTCGCTTGTAATGTCTACCTCGACCCTGTTCTCCAAATCAATCTTGTTGTCGCTTTCAATGTCTGCTTCAAGGCTGGTTTCCTTGATTTCGGTAGGCTTGCCGATCATCAGCAATATTTCATTCAGGGTTGTGCTGTGCGCCTTGCTGTTCTTGTCATAGGCATGAGCCTTGCTTGTGGGCTTGGTTGTCATGTCGGTTTCGATGTCATTCATATTCTTGTTGTAGTATTCGAGCCGTTTCCTTAAATTGGGAAGCTCGGATTCGACAAGTTCATCGTAAAACTTCTCTTTCCTTAACCGTTTCTTCAATATTATGTGTTCATCGTATGCCTCTGCCCTTTCGACCCAGTTCCATGTGGATGAGTAGGCATGAAGTTGCCTAATATACCCATCTTTCTTGCCGAGCCTCTCGCACAGAACCCTCATGCTTCGTGGCTTGTCCATTGTCAGGTACTCGGTGAAGTACTCGAATGCCTTTATTGGCTCAAGCTTTCCGTTCTCGTCCCTTTGCCTTTCCCAAGGTTCGGGCATTGCCATCACCTATCCGTCTTTTCTAGCCCAAGCGATTGACTTGTATGTCAGAGGCTGCATCACCACTTCCCAAGTAACCTTAACAACATACTGCATAAGAATAAATAGCAATATGCCAGAGTTAGGCACAATACCGTAATAAGCAATGCTGCTGCATATGCAACTATCACAAAGCTCCCCTCCAAGTGTAGATCCGATTGTCCTCATGAACAGGTACTTGCTGTTGGTCCATTTCTTGATGAGCACCATAAGTCTCGCATTCACGAACTGTCCCACCAAGTATGCTATGAACCCTGCAAGCACGATTCTAGGAGTGAATCCGAACATGTAGGCATACGCTCCCTGTCCTGTCCAATAGCTTGGATACGGCATGTAGACAGTCAATGTGGTAGCCACAATCAGCAATATGTTTGCAAAGAGCCCAAGCAATATGACCCTTCGAGCTGTCCTCTCTCCATAGACTTCTGTAATCACGTCTGCCATAAGGTATCCTAACGGGAACAGGAGATTTCCGCAATCGGTTGTCAATCCCCAAAATCCCAAGTTGAAAACCTTGATGGCTAACAGGTTGCTTATCAGATTGCTCACAACGAACAATGTGACGAAAATGACTTTCTTGTCATTGAAGCTAAAATTCAAATAAGGTCTTATCCTTTCATTAATCATGATAATGTCTCCATTTCTTGTAGTACTCTTCTTGTGTCTTCATCCACTTGATGTAGGACAGCACCGCCAGATCGCCTCTCCTTTCGGTTGCGAACTTGGAATCCAACTGCTTCTGCCCAAGCCTTGCATACAATATGGTCTGGAGCCAGCTGCTGCTGTCGACGCTGTCGAAGGGAACCCTGTCGAGAACCTTTCTCCGTGTCAATCCCAATCCGTGAATCCTGCAGCCGTTCCTGTGTGCATGCCTGACGAAATGGATGAACTGGTCATCCTTGACGTCCTCGTTTCTCCAGCCGCTTATGCTGACGAAATTGTAGTCCTGGCACATCTGCTTGAAGTCCTTGATTCCGCGGTTCTTGTGCCATACGGGTATCACCTTGTCCGTGACCTCCTCCAATAAAGACCTCAATTCCAGTACCTTGTCATATCCCAGCAGGTTGTCGACGTCCATCTCGAAGTATCCATGGACCTTCTCGTTGTCCGTGTCCTGTATGAAGTCGGCGTACTGCTTGGTGAACCTGTCCCAGTCAACCTTCTTACCCTTCTGGAAGCTGTGCGCTCCGCTGTCTATAAGGACGCTTTTTTGAAGCCTTCCTTATGATGTCATAGTCCTCCATCTTCTTAAGGGTCAGGAGATAGTAGTAGCTGAACAGGTTCCAGTGAAGCCTTTTGGCAACCGGCAGGAGCCTTATGATGTCCTCGCTCATGGTGTCCGCTGCCGCCAAGTAGATCTTCATTCCTAATCTCCTTGTGAATCGACTCTCTTGAACCTTTTCACAACATCAACATGGTCGCATGCAGGGCATTGGAGCATTTCCTTTACAGGCTCATCGTAAATGTCCTCCAAGTCGACATCCTCCTCGCTCTCGTCAGGCTCGAACTCCTCCGCAAAGACAAGGTTGTTCTCCAGATTGAGCTCGGTAAGCTCGATGTCGCTGAATCCTGTAAGTTCAATGTCGAATCCTACATCCTTTAAATCTGTCAATATGGGTTCCAGCTTTGGCAGGTCCCACTCACCCTCGATGTTGTTGAGAGCCAGGTTCAAGGCTTTCTCATGGTCATCGTCCTCGACCTCGAGGTCTGACTCAGGGAATGCCCAGCCTACATCTCCAAGCCTGATGAGGTGGAGCTCCTTTATGAACTCGTTGTCCTCCATGGACTTGTCCAGAAGGACCTCGTACCTTTGGTGCCCTCCTATGATGTGGTTGTTCTTCAGGTTGATTATTATTGGGTCAACCACTCCGAATGTCTCCATGGAGTTCCTGAGCTTTGTGTGTTCAAGCTGGCTCATTATCCTCGGATTGTATTCGGCAGGCTTTATGTCGGTGATCTTTATGGTGCTGATTTCTATCATAGTCATTCCTCTTCCAATTCCTCAAGTTTCCTCAATACCTTCATGTTCGCTATCTCCTCAGCCTTCCTGTTTATGTAGTCCTCTATCGTGTCAAGCTCCTCCTTCTTCCTGCGTTCCTTCCATCTGTCTATCATCGCTATGTAAATGCAGGCGATGGTGATGGAAACGATTCCAAGAACGATTCCTATCTCGTCCCACTCCATGAAGTAAGGGTGCTCGGTTATGCTGTTGAACAATATCACTACGCCAGTGGTTATCATTGCCGAGGAGACTGTTGTCTTCAGGAACCCTGTAATCCAAACAGTCCTCCTGTAAGGGATTATCTCATATAAGTGCTTCATCGTCTCCCCCATAGCAAAGCTCGCAGTCGCACTTGGTGGTTCCGCTCACCAAATCGCTGTTGTGCTTCTCGTTGTAGTACCAAACCACAAGGGCTATCATACCGCTCACTATTGCCAATATGTAGTTCTGAGTCAATTCTCCGATTCCTAACATGCTCATCAATGGCAATAGGATAGCCACTATGAGGCTTGTAACTGTCGCTTTATCATAAATCATCATAATCACTTCTCGAAAATCTTCTAAAAAAAAAGTAGAAGATACGTCATGTACCTTCTACATTTTTTCAAACTAGGAAATATATTAAACAAACAGAGTTTTCCAAGGGCACGGCAGGAAAAAGGGGTGATGAAAACTGCCGTGTCCCCAGACAAACACGAACCCTTGAAGAGAAGGAAGGAATATGCAAAGCAATCTCCTAAATTGGCAAAGAAAACGTTCCATAACCATAACCGAACGAGATGATGGATTTGATTTTACCTTTGAAATCCGGAAAAAAGAAACAACCTAAACGAAAAAACCAGAAAAAATGATGTAAAACAATTTGTAAAAATAGCAAAAAATGGAATCATTTTCCGCTATGTTTGTTTGGGAGAATTGCTTTCCAGTCTTTCCTTCGTTCCTCTTCAACAAACATAGTGGAAAATTAGAAATGTATTTTATTTATAACAATTAAAGATAAAATTAATTATAATTTAAGAAGGTGAATGTATTTGGCTAAATTTTGTCCTAACTGTGGAAATAAAGTAGAAGAAAATGATAAATTCTGCATTTATTGTGGAAATAAACTAAGAGTTATAATTCCTGAAAAAAAAGTGAAAAGAAGCTCAAATAGTATTAATGATGAAAAAACTAGCAAATATGTTGAAGTCATTGATGGGCTAATGAGATATAAAGTTTTTCCATCAAGTTTACCTGTGAAATATATTATTTATAAAGTGAATTATGGAACAACATCTGATGAAATAAAAAATATATTAGAAAATGGGAATTATAATTATAAAATAAATATCCATTACTTCCTACAAAACAAAAAATTATATTTCCGTAGCCCAAAAAATCCGAACATGTTTTTTAAATTTCATAATGATAGATTCAATGAGGAGATGAGGAAAGACAATAAAGAAATAATACATATTTCTTCATATGCTAGGGTACATAGACCTTCATTAACTAAAATATTTAATTTTAACCAAGAAAAAACATTTATATTGGCAAATAAACATTTTGAAGAAAATATAAGGAAAACAAGATTATGATTATCTCTTCAATCCTATTCTTTTCATCTCCTTTTGAATAGCCATGTACTCATGTGAAAAATTGTTCTTTCTGTGTCCGTTCGCACTTGTTCCATAGCTACCCAAACCGTATTTCTTGTATTCATCTACAATCAGCACTTTCTGCTTTATTTTTAGCCTCCTTTTAGCCTGGTATCTTGCCTTCTGTTCCCTCAAGGCATTCCGTCTGCAACTGTCTGAACAGTACATCTGCCTGTTGTGAGACTTGGTGAACGGCTTTCCGCAGTACTTGCACTTAACAGGATAGTGCTTCTCATTGTCCAGCGTCATCTGTATGGCTTCTTTTTTACTTAACATATTATCATTGCTTCTTTTCGAGTCTGGCTTGCTTGACTTCCTTCCGGATATAGTTTCTCCTCCATAGCTTCAAGTGCCAATGGGTGCTGTAGAAGCACTTTTCGCACCAAACCCTAAGCTCATGGTGCAAAATCCATTTAAATAAGATTTTAAAGGCACTGACTTCCTTCACCTTTCCGCAGTACGGACACTTGAACCTCATGACAGCTTCCTCCTTGGTGTCCAGTCTACGCAATATGTAAGTCCTCCGTCCTTGTTGACAGCCTCTGAACCTATCCTGCAAATGTTCACTGCTATCTCTCCGTTGATGTCTGGAATCAAATGGCTGTGCTTGCAGGTTCCGCATACATTCAATTCCTTTATTCTATCCATAAGCAATGCTCCTTATGTGTGAAAATGATTCATGGAGCTGGTGATCAAAACGAATAAAAACATAAAAAATAGCTCCATGGTGATTTTGTGGTGTGTATTCAGGACTCGAAATTAAGGAACATCTCCCTTATTATCTCAAAGTCCTCCTTTGAAAATGTGTAGTAGCTGCATGGTGTCTTGAAGCAAACCCTTCCGTCCTCAGTCATCCTCAGCTCGAACTGGCTTGCAACCCATTCCCTATAATTCATCTTTTCCTCCTAGATAATACTTGGCATTTCCCAAATCGTTTGTCAGTATGTCGCATATCCTGTCGCACAGGATTTCAGCCTCCTCAAAGGAAAAGGAAGATGAAGAAGAGTAGGATTGAGCAAAGACGAGCCTGTCGACCTTGCTGAAAAACCTGACTTCCACCTGCTCCAGTTCCTCGTTGACCTTGACATAGTATTCCTCTTCCCATTCGTCGCTAATCATTCCTTCACCTCAATCTGCACATATAGCAAATCCTTCTTCTCATCACCAGGATTGTCCTCAACCTCCAGAATGTCCACTATGATTCCATCCATGCCTTTCAATATGGTGTGCAGGTCATAGATTGCGGAATATTTCAGAATCACAATGCCTTCCTTCATGTACTTTGGAAAGGAATAGAAGTAGATTGAATTTTTGGATTCAATCTCATATTCCACTCCCTCGAACTCCTTTGACAATCCTATAAGGTCATTCATGACTGTTTTCACATTCATTTTATTGCCTCAAAGGAATGCTTCAAAGCGGTTTCATACATTCTTCTGATGTGCTTGAGCTTGACTTCTAGCTGCTCGACCACGAAGGAGTCATAACCAATCTTCTGCCTGATCCATTTCTCCTTGTCCTTTTCGGTCGGCTTTTCCTTTCCAAGTTCCTCCTTCCAGTCGGTATTGAACCAGTAAAGGATTTCCTTCTGCTTGAGGGCATGTCTCTTCAAGGTGTAATCCATCTCGACATTCTTGTACACATCCAAGAGTTCAGCGAAGCTGCCAACTTCAACATCCAATATCTCAAAAAGTGCCTTGTACATTTCAAAGAAAACAGAACAGTCGAAATCTTCAGGGTTCATGTTTTCTCCATCTGACTTTCCAAAATTGTCCAAACTTCCAATTGTCATCAAAAACAACTCCATCAATTAAATAAATAAATAAATAAAAAAAAATTATTTATAATAATATAATATAATAAATAAAAAATTTTAAAAAAAATAAAGTAAGTATAGGATACGTATTTATACTTATAATACGTACCAATACTTACTCGACTTCCATAAAGGTTTTTTGAAAAAACAAATAATTATGGAATACGTATTTATACTTATAATACGTATTAATACTTATTCGGGTCTCATAAACCTTTTTTCACATTACGCTATCATGCTTAGGAACTTCTGCAAATTCAAATATGTTCATGCAGTTGTCCTGACATTCCTTCTTCAAGTCATCAAAGTCAACCTTGTGAACATGGGCGAGGTTCCTAATCTGGTTCTCTCCGATTTTCCCATATTTCTTGTGCATTCTGTTTAAGCTTGCCATAGCCTTCTCCATAGATTTGTTTGATTCCAATTTCAACTGCTTTGATTTGCGAACATGACATAACTTGTCTCTTAGTGCGTTAATCTCATTTTCTTTGGTTTGGATGTCCTTAATGATTTCCGACTCGTCATCTTCAATCCCTAAGAACATCTTCAACTGATTCTCAAAGAATTCGCTTCTGCTGCAAGGTAACTTGTCTTTTGCTAATTGCCACAAATTAGGGTCAACCGTGAGATTAACTCTAATCTTGTTAGCCATCATACCTCCCAAATCTTTTTAAGAATCTAATTAGGCTTTTTGGAGAGGCGTCCTTGCCATAATAACTATGGTATTTGCTATGGCACCATTTACATAAAGCAATGCCGTTCTCCAAATTAACCCTGTAACTTGGATTATTTTGATAGCTGAAGATATGGTGAGCCTCCAAATGCTTAGATCCTCCACAGCATTGGCATACTCTGTCTGAATCTATGACTACTTTTTGCCAGGTTCGATACTCTGGACTGTTTCTGTTGCCATATTCATCATATTCAGAATCTTCAGAATCATTTAATATTTCAATTAAATTGCATTCTAAAAAATATTCATATCCATAATTAGAAGAAAAAGATTTCAATATGCCAGTTATTCTTACTTCCTGACCCATGGAATACAAGTCAAAAGAGCATTCATCCCTTAGCAGAAGAACCTTTAAACTTTTAGAAGTGTCATCAGAAGAGACAATCAATAGCTGTGATTCCAAGAACTCTGATTCATCTTGTAGCAGTCTAAAAGACCTCCCTCCACATTCTGGACATAGTGATGGTTCTAAACTTGAATTGATGGTTTGAGGTATTTCACGCAAACTCATGCAACCCCTACATTCATAGACTGCAATGTCAAGTATTGGTTTAGGTTCCTTAGCTTCCATGACTTTGGCTTCAAAAGATATTAACTTTCCAATGTATTTGCTGTCTGCATTCACAAAATCAATGCAGTTTGACACATTTTTGAATTTGATGTCCAACTTTGGATCTTTCATCAATGGGTCAATGTTCTTGATTGCTTTCTGTGAAGCTGCGATTACTTCGTCAGGCTTTTCAATCAACAAGTCTGCCAAATCAGGATCAAACATTTCCAAATTCTCATAGTCCACAACCAATGTCCTTTCCTCAGGATACTTTTCCAAAACTTCCATGACTTCGTCCTTGTATACAGTGCTGAAAAACTCTTCAAACTTAGCTAAACTTGTTTTTGTCTTATTTATATTATCCATTATTTCACCTCTTTTAATATGGTAAAATCTTTGTTCGATAAATAAAATTCAAATTTTGCTAGAGCATTTGCAATCTATTGTCCTCCTCCAAGACTTGTCTGATGTGTTTGCAATAGGATTCAGGGTTTGAGATGTGAGGGTTCATCCTGGACTTCCTGTAATAGAAGTCAGGACAGCTGCAGAACAGGTTTCCCTCATCATCCACTGAAACTATGTACTTGATGTCGGAAGAGGAGGAAGGAACCTCCCAATCCGTGAAGTCTCCCTCTTCCTGTATGCACTCAATCATCGAGGTTCACCTCTCCCTTCGGAAGTGTCTTTATGTACTCGATGAGCCTGTTCCTTTCCTCGTCGGTCATGGTGCCTATGGTCCTAGCCTTCTGGATGAGGACACCTTTAAGGCAAGGCTTTCCCTCTGCCTTGATTGTCTTGCAGATGGTCTTCACCCAATTCTTGCAGACAGGGTCCTCATCCACAGGCTCAATCTTGTCGGCAGTCTCAAAACCCGCATTTTTGTCATACGGAGATTCAATTATCTCTGCAACTTCCGCCTCAATGACATGATTGGTCTTGCTGTGCTGCACCTTGTCGAATGCAGGATCCAATTCGTCAGCGCTGACGTCCCCTGCACCGATGAGCTCGCTTATGGCTCTGTTGGTTGCACGGGTCTTGGCTGTCGCCTTTATGCTGTGGTTGCTCATTTCCCTCTTTCCGGACTCTCTTCTGTCGCAGCTTCCGTCTGACTCGACAAAGCGTCCGTTAGGCAAGGTGGCTCTGACAGTATACTCAGCCTCAATGACGATTCCCTTGTCATTCTTGACGATTTCCTTGTCGATTATCTGTGTGTTTATGTTGAAGGCACGTGCGTACTTCTGCCAAGCGCTCTTGGTCTTGTACTTCCTGCCTCTGTGTGTCTGATAATCTGTTTCGTCCAATAGCTCTCTGGTCAATCGCTGGTATGCCTTCCATTCCTCGATGGCATAGTCAACGTCGACAGGTACATTATTCTCGTTAGTTGTAGTAACTATCTCATTCATGCTTTCTCCTCAATTTCATATTCGCTAAAGTTCAAAATCCTGTAGCAATCGTCGCTTATCCTGTGCAGGCAACCGTAGATGTCTGCAAACAGGAAGTTTCCTGCGGAATAGTGTCCGTAGGCATCTCTGATTCCTCTTGTGGACTTCCATCTCTGACCGTAAAAATCAGACTGCTTTTTGCAAGCCTTTCCTATGTGTGAAAGGAAGCCTTTGTTTATCTTGTCCTTTTCAAAAAGCTGGTCAGGAATTTCCCTTTCAGTCTTTTTGCTGAAGGTTATCTGGTAGAAGTCAAAGAGATTGTCGATTGCCTCCAACAATCTGTAAGCGCATTCGTACTTCCTTTCGTCATAATGGGACTCAAGGTATTTCAGATATGCCACTGTGTCCCATCTCAAGAAAACAAGCAGTCCTGTGTTCCTTCTCATGAAGTCCTCAAATTCCTTAGTCATCTAAATCACTCCTGCAACAGTCGGCTCTGCAAGCGCAAAGAAAAGAAGTAGCATTGCAATGCTTATGGCAAGGCATATGACAGCAAGGATTTCGACATCATGCCTTTCAGCCCATGTCCTCTTGTGGAGCCTTGCAGGCTCGAAGTCTGCAAGCATGCTCATACGAACAGCTCCTCGTTGGTCCTTGGGTCTATGACCTTGACATCCTCTCTTCTGAAGCCTACAAGGTTCACAAGTGCAAACTTCTGATCCCTTGCCTCAGCCTTGCAGCAGCATTCGGAATACTTTTTGCCTTGTAGGAAAACAATGCAGGAAAAAGGAGGGTAGATGGAATATCCATCTCCTTCTCCTTTCCTGATGTTTTCAACCATCTCTGCAACCATATCCAACACCTATTCAGTGTCAAACTGTGGTTTGCAGAAGCTGCAAGGTTTCATGTCTACAGGCTTTTCCTCTAGAATGGTCTTGTTCTCGTTCAACAGCCAGTGGTTGCAGAAGCAGTCCTCTGTGTGATAGACCAATGTCCTGGTGTTTCCCACATAGCACATTAGGCATCACCTTTTTCAGAAACTCTGCTTGCAAGTTCGCTAGGTTTGATCTTTCCCAATAACATATCAACGAAATTAGGAGAGCGCACGTCTCGTTCAATGGCTAAAGCCCTTCTGATTTGGGCTTCTGTGTATTGAACTCCGTCAATTTCGATTAATTTTTCCATGATTACACGTCCAAATTTTAGTTTAAGGAAAATTATCAAGCGCCAACTTAAAATAATCTTCCTTATTTAGTTATATGTTATTCTTGGTATTTAAAACTTTTTAAATAAAAAATAGAGATTAAATTGTTCTTATTTTCTAAAAATAATCTCTTTATGAGATTTTTAGATAATAAGCAAAAAGTTTTGGAAATATATTAAAAAAAGTAGATTCAAATCAATACGGCTTAATAGCTGCTGTTTAGCCATAAAAAGCAAGATTTTAAATATTTGAAAGTTCAATATATAAAATGTTGCATAAAAAGAATGATTACACGTCCAATGTTTTCTTTTTTTACATGCAACAGCTAGTGGAGAGTAATTTACAATACGCCAATATTGCATTTTACTCTGCGAAGCTAGTACTGATTTTGACTGATTTTCTTAAAATAAATTTCATAAAAAACCGCTATTTTTTACAAATTATTTCACTAACAATAACTACTTTATTCTATGTTTTAGGTTGTATATAAGCAGTCAACGTGACCCGACCCGACCCGAGGGGTAGTTGCATTTCAAGTGTAAAAATTTCATTTAAAAAGTAAAGTTTAAAAAAATAGTTTAACATATTTAAATATAACATTATTCAAATTTTGGTGATAAAATGTTTTTGGAAAAATGCGATGGAAAAGATACAATCAGCATGTCTCTTCAAGAAAAGATGAATCTTATATTGGAAACTATGGAAAGCAAAGGAAGCCCCTTCATATCCTGTATTCATTGTAACATACCTATAAATGAAGCAGAAGAATGGTACAAAAATGGAGAAATAGGAGATCAGGACTTTATAAATTTCTATGATGATGTAAACTTGATTGAAGAAAGTTTTGGGTTTGAAATTTATAAAAAATCAGAATATCCTACATTACATACTCAGAGCATAAATCAAATAGCCTCTACTTATCCAATGAACAGAACCCAAAATGAAAAGACACCACTATTCCTTAGACGAGAAAGAAAATTATACGAAATAACTAATATTTTTAAATCCCATTCAACAAATGAAATTTTTATATCAATGGATTCTAAATCAAAACTAAAACATGAAATAAAGTATGATTTTACTCTTAAAGAATTAAACGAAATTTTTAAAAATTATTTAGAAGAGGATTGTTCAATTTACATATTAAACGATAATAGAGCGTTTGTAATGACATTAGGACACTTCCAATTTGAATTTGATGTTTTTGGTTCTGCAAAAGAAAGTTATGTATTTGATGTTGAAATTGACGATGAAAAATACGATAAAATATTCATTCGTTCTTCATACTATTTTAATATTCCTGTTGATGAATTGGATGGCTTGGCTAAAATATTGAAACAAAAAAGAATAATTGAAGAAGGATTTTTTGAAGGCCAATTCTTATATCACACTCCAGGAAACGGCATGACATATGGAGACCCAGTAAGAATTATAGAAAATGAAATTGAAAAATACGCTTTTAGATTCATAACTTTTTAAATATATGAAAGAGGAGGAAAAAGGAATTTCAATCAAGAAAATTCCTTATTATCTTTCCATCACCAAAGACTTCAGCCTTCTGACCGGCAGCGCTCAGAAGCTTAATGCCATACCTCAGATTGCCCAGGTCATAGGACTTGCCGGCAACAACCCTCACCAGCTCATCGCTTATCACGCCAGGATAGAAACCGAAGGCGCACCTGTCGTCCAGTATGTGGTACATCTGCTCCAAGGAGTACTGGTCAAAGAATATCGGAACCCTGTTGAAGATTGTCTCGACGGAAGGAGCAAGCTTCAGATTCTCCTTGTTGCTGACGGTGAAGATGCAGATCTGTATGCCTTCCTCAGCCTCATGGATTCTCAGGAAGTTGTAAAGCATCTTGTTGAGCCCATCGCGAGACTTGAAGCTGTCAAAATCGTCCAAGCCTATAATCAATATCTTATTTTCCTTCTTAAGCCTTGCGACAATCTTGTCGAAGAGCATGGTGTTTGACTTGCCGTTTATCGAGCCCTTTACTCCGTACAGCTTGTTGTATATTTTTCCGTAGACTGTGTTTTCTGTGTTGAACAGCTGACAGTTGATGTAGACTGTTACTATGTTTGGAAAAGCCTCGTTCAACATCTTGAAGAACTGCTTTAATGTTGTGGTCTTTCCTGTCGCATTGCCTCCGCACAATTGCAGGTTCTTGGGAGCTATGTTGTCAGGTATTGAATTGCAGTACATCGCCATTTTCGCCAGCTGCTCGTCCCTGTATTTGTAGATGTCCGGCACATAGTCCATCTCAAAGACTTCCCTGTTGAGGAATACAGGAGATTCCTCATCATTTATTATATTAATTAGATCTTGTGTTTTCATTGAAATTTCCCCTTCATAAAAAAAAGAATTTCGACTGTCTTTTTTAAAAATTTCTCACCAAGAGATGATATAATATTGGTTAAGTGCTACATATAAAATTCAGAGTAGAGCATTTGAAAAGTAATCGAGCTCAATCTTCAAGTGTAAAAAAATTAACAAAATAATTAAATATAGAAAAACAAAATATTATTATGTTTTAATTTTTAAAAAGGGGATGACAATATGGGAATGAAAAAAGTTAAGATCGAAAGTAAAGCAAAAAATAATATGACAAGAAACGAAAAACTCTTCTATAAATTATATGACGATTTATATAATGAAGATAGATTAATTTTATTCTCCACATATTTTAACATATATGATAAATTTATTTTTAAAAAAGATATAATCCATTATGTTTTAATGAACTACTCTGAAAATGAAATTATTGAAGCAATGAAAAAAATTGATGAAATTCAGTCAGAAGGCATTGATATTAAAACATTCATACCTAAAAAGTATTGTCCAAAATGTAA
The DNA here is from genome assembly GCF_000024185.1 of Methanobrevibacter ruminantium M1. Taxonomy (NCBI): domain Archaea; kingdom Methanobacteriati; phylum Methanobacteriota; class Methanobacteria; order Methanobacteriales; family Methanobacteriaceae; genus Methanobrevibacter; species Methanobrevibacter ruminantium. Next base: position 407,272 of record NC_013790.1, on the reverse strand, counting down.
AAAAGTAATGGACAGTTATGGGAAAATCTGCCCAGATTGCGGTACAATATTAATAGAAGATGAAAAGAAAATTCAAGAGCTTCAAGCAAAAGATAAAGCATATGAAGAATATCTAGAAAAAGAGTATAATATTTATTTACAAAACTCTTATCACAATATGATTCAAGGGTCATATACTATTAAAATACGAACTCGAAAGCCTAAGACTGAAACTGAGATAGTGCGCATACCTGCTCAAACAGTAACATCAAGAGGCAAGTTCAATTCAATTAGCCAGCATTATCCAAGTGAAACCTATACAAGACAAAAAGTGACTCGTGCAAAGTATAAAGAGTGTAGAGTTCTTTTTGACAAAGAGAAGATGATATTAAATATTGATGGAACCGCAACTAAACTTTATTATGATGAAGTTTGTGAATTGGAATATCCTGAACAGGAAGTGAATGAACTAGTTACTTTAACATTGCACAATGGCACAGTACTTACTTTTAAAATAAAAAATGGATGGTTTGCTTCTGATAATGAAAAAAAGGCAAGATTTGACGCTTTCGTAAAAACCTTTATTGAACAAGGGAAAAATCTGCCTCTATAACACTTTCCATAAAATAAAAATTAAATTTTTGCAATCAAAACCATCTGATCTTGATATTTTACAGGAAGGCAAATGTACTTTATGTATTCATCTTCCTGCACTCCTTCAAGAAGCAGTTCACCGCACATAGGAATCAAAAGCATTCTTTCATCACCCTTTTCAAGCACTTCGCAGATGTCCTCTTCCCACAGGACAGCATTCACATAGTCGCAGTTCCAGTTCTCAGGAACTTCAACTTTCAACTCATTTTCAGAATTTGCCTTTGCAGTCTTTATGATATAATCATCTTTTGAACATTCTATTTTTAATGTATTCATTTTCAACCTCCATAAGTGTTTCCTAATTTTCGGTCTTTTGACTCACATATATAAACTTAATGAATTTCCGTGTTTGTGATTACGAGATGATTATAATATTGATGTCATATTGTTAAAAATTGCAGTTTCACTTATAAGTTTTTCGGCACAGTTTCAGGAAAACAAGTTGAAGCAAATTTAATTAATTACATATTTTATCAAAATATAAGTTATATGAACAGTAGCCATAATTATGACAGTGATATTTAATTTAATTAAAAGTAGTGTTGGAATCAGTGAAAAGGAATTGATGTATGTAGATATGCTTGTGGTTTTTATTAAAAAAAGTAAAAAAAGAAGAATAATTTCATTATTCTCCAAAATCGAAAATTCATTTTGAGTCCTGAATGTTCAGCCAGTTCTCGAAGGCGTCCTTCATCTTCTCATGGACGGCATCGTCAATGTACTTCTCCATGTCCTTCTTCATGTTCTCGTTCTCTTCCTGAAGCTCATCTATCTTCTGCTGCAAGGATTTCCTTTCCTCGCTTGTAAGGAAACGGACCTCAACATTCTCGAAGCTCAAGTCAGGAATGCACCTCATGTACTCCTCCTTGATTGTCTCCTTCAGGTAATCGTTGTTGATGTAGTGGCTATCCGTTACCAGCGGAGCCTTGTGCCCTTCCATAAGTGCGCTTATCCTTGCATCCACACGGTTCTTAGCCAATGTTGAGATGAAGAACTTCCTGAGCCCATGCGCATGGAACTTGGGGATTGTCGCAACGCTTTCGTCATAGGTCTCCTGACTGATCTCGCCATGCTCCAGCTTGTACTTGAAGACCCTTTCCCTCTCGGCGCTCAGCTTCTCGCTGTATTGGGACAGGGTCCAGCTTATGCTGTTGGGCGCTATGAAGTTCTTGTACTTCCTTTGGCGGCTTGCAAAGAGAGGGTCATTCTTGGTGATCTTCAGGTCAGTGCCGTCCTTCTCGTTCTTCCATTCAAAGTACTTCACACGCTCATTCAATGAGAAAAGCAAAAGGTCGCTGCTTTCAGGGGTGTTGCACACCTTGCAGGGAAGCCTGAACTTTCTGGTCTTTTGAGGGAAAAGCTCCCAGAAGCCTATCATCCCGTCAGGTGCTGAATCCAGGAAGTCCTCGACCTCCGTGCAGCCATGGTACTCCTCGGTCGCAGTCATGAAGTCCTTGATGGTCAATGACCTCATGTCCCTCACTCTCAGTCCTGTAACGGCAGCGAAATTGATGACCGCCTTGTACTGCAGATTTGCTGTGTCGAGGACATACTTTATGTCGTCCTTTGTCAGGAGATACCAGTCCTGTGGAGTGTCGTCCAGCTTCGGAGACTTGGGCAGTATGATTCCCAAGGTGCTCAGTATGGTCCTCATGTACCTGACATAGGAGTCTATGCTCACCTCGGTGCAGCCCCTTCCCTTGAGGTATTCTATGAACTCAAACTGCATGATGTTTATCCTTGACTGGTTCGGGTTGAACCTTATGATGATGTTGTTCTCAATCCTATCGTTCTGCTGGCTTCTGAGCTCATGCACGGTCTTGTAGAACGGCTCCCCTGTGAACCTCACGAAGTTGGTGGCGGCATTGAGGTATGACTGCAGGCTGCTCTCCGTCAGGTTCGGTCTCTGCAACAGGTAGTTCTGGAATTCAGGGTCTTCCAATAGCTGTTGTCTAAAAGTCTTCATGATGATATATATCCCTCCCATATGAAATCTCTATTATCTAAGAGCATTTGAAAAGAAATGTTTTTTTAATTCGTAACTTTTAAGACAAATGTACAAAAATAGACAGTAAAATTAGGGTTATATTGAGGTCAGACCCAGAATAATTAATTATTACAATCAATTAAAAATACATTTTTTTTATAGCCAATAAGAAAGAAATTTTACAAATTTAAGCTAAATAAGACATTATTTCAGAAAAATAATATTAGAATTAACTTAAATAAGTAAAAATAATTAATTATATTATAGAAAAAGATTAATAAATAAAAATATAAAGATATGAATATTAGTTTATATAATATGAGAAATAAATATAACAATAGTTAATATATACAAAAATTAAGATTTTTATCAAACTGCAAAGATAATCATTAAGTATTTAATAATTGTATAATTTAAAAAAAAATAAATATTAAATATTAAATCTGATATAATTAGAAAGTGAGAAATATGAAGAATAAGAGTTTAATATTAATTTCTTTATTATTACTGATTACAATAATAAGCATAGGATCTGTTGTTGCAACGGATAATGAAGAAATTAATATGGATAATATAAATAATATTGATAATAATGAGGATATCGCTAATATTGATAATGTCGATAATGTCGATAACTCCAATATAAACAATCCAACTGACATAAGAATAGACAATTCAAACCTAAATAGAGAAACAGAACTAGATTCAAATTTAAATAAATCTAATCAGATTAGGGAAGACGAATTAGAACAAAGCAATGCAAAATCCAATCTAAAATCAAGCAAGCTATCCTCCACAATCACTGTAGACGGCTCAGATGAAAACCAAATGTCTAATCCAACCATTCAAAGCGCTATAGACAGTGCAAATGCTGGAGATACAATCATAATAACCGGAAAGTCATATGTTCACTGCCATTTCATAGTTAACAAGCCACTGACAATAATAAGCGAGATTGGAACATCAATGAGCCCATGCCCTTCAAATACAAAAGGCTCTGGTGCACATGGAATATTCTACATAAGCCCTGAAGCTAGCGGAACAGTCCTAAAGGGATTCAATCTAACAAACACATATGGTGACTATGACGACTATGGAATACTCATAAGAGGAGCAGAGAATGTAGAAATAATCAACTGTACAATCAATACAGTCAGCGACGGTGACGGAATAAGAATAGAAAATGCCACAAACACAAAAATAGCTGACTGCCTAATTAAGGATTCAAACATTGGAATAAACATTACAGGTTCAAGCAAAACAACCGTAACAAACAATAACATAACAAACAACAAGGTCACAGGTGTCAATGTAGGAATAAATAACAACGATACAACTATTCACACTAACAATATCACATATAACCAGCATAGCGGAATAGACCTCTACTCTGGAGATTATGTATACATCCTAAACAACTTCATTGGTCACAATCAAAATTCTAAAAGCTCAAGCGGAGCTGGAATATATGTTAACTCAAATATCACCAAAGTTGAAATCAAAGGAAACTTCCTCAAGCAAAACGGACAATACGGAGTCCTAAACGACTATCGTGTAAGAAATATGGATGCATCCAGAGGAGCTGAAACCCTAGAGATAAACAATAACAATTACTATTTAGGACATACCGAAAGAATCACATACCATATCGAATACAGCAAATATGCCGGAGGCCCATTCACTTACGACAGCGAAAATGATCTATACGTCTATGTGGGGGACGGAAATGGAGACTGGGACATTGGAAAGACTGTAGTCTACCTTGGATATGCATTCTACAGAGACGAAACCGTTTGCGGATCCACTCTCTTTAAAGCTCCAAGCACCACTTGGGGAACTGAGGTCTATAAGTTAGAGATCAGTCCAATCAGCCAAGTCAAAAAAGGAGTATACTCTGTTTCGATTGTAGATGTCAACGGCATCGTTGCAAGCGACATAAGCTCAATATATGTGACTTTCTATTTAAATAAAAACAATACCGATGCAGAGCCTCAAAGCGGAGACATCTATAAAACTGTCCTAATGGAAAACGGAACTGCAACTGTAAATCTTACAGACAAAGAGTTTAAAGAAAGTGGAAATAAGATAACCGCATGTTTCCCAGGGCTTTATAATGTATATACCATCAACCCATATGCGACCTTTGATGTAAATGACTCAGATATCCCTGGAAGCTATAGAAACACCACAATCAATGCAACAGATATGAGTCTTGTTCCAAACTCTGGAAACAAGATTACTGCAAGATTAACTGATGAAAACGGAAATCCTGTAGCTGGAGAAAGCCTTCAATTCAAGATCTCTGGAATTTCAACAACATATACAAGAACTACAGACGAAAACGGTGAGGCAAATCTTAAGGTAAGCCTATCAAATCCAAAGACATACACTGTCAACATCAACTTTAAAGGCAGTGAAAACTATAATAAAAGCTCAAAAACAATTAAATTAACCGTTAAAAAACAAACCCCTAAAATAGAAAGCTCAAACATAGATCTATTGCCAAAATCCGGAGAGAATTTCACAGTCACCCTAAAGGATGCAAACAACAAGGCAATAGCAAATAAAGAAATAAGCTTCACATTAGGCAAAAAAACATACACAAGAACTACAGATGAAAATGGTCAAGCAAGCTTAAAGATAAACCTTGCAAACACTGGAAAATACACAATAACTACAAAATCCGAAAAGACAAGCCAATACAACGAGGTTTCAAAGTCCAATACAATAACAATCAAAACTGGTGCAAACAAAGTAAATATCGAAAGCTCAGATAAGACCTACATTCCTAAATCCGGTGAAAATTTCACAGTCACCCTAAAGGATGCAAACAGCAATCCAATAGCAAGCAAGGAAATAAGCTTCACATTAGGCAAAAAAACATACACAAGAACTACAAATGAAAATGGTCAAGCAAGCTTAAAGATAAACCTTGCAAACACTAAGAAATACCCAATTACAACAAAGTATGCCGGAGATGACACATATTCATCAGCAAGTGCCGAAAATACAATAACAATAGCAAAAGCAGCTGCAGAACTTACAACTTACAACAGAACATATATCAACAAATCAGGACAAATGTTCAGCGCAAAGCTTACTGATAAAAACAATATTCCATTGGAAAATGAAAAGATAAGCTTCACTATCGGCAAGAAGACATATAACAGAACCACAGATGCAGATGGCTTAGCATATCTTACAATAAATCTTGCCTATGATAAAAATATCAGCACAAAATTCTTAGGAAACGATCAGTACAATGCAAAAACAAACACAAATTCAATCACAATAACAGATGAGATAGAAACCGCTTATATCGATAAAGGCCTTAAAAACGACGAGATTCAAAGAATCATAGATGAAATTAAGCCAAATTATGATGTAAAATTCTTAGGTGACAGTTACGACGATGTCAATCTAAACATTAACAAAACCTTATTAATCTACACAGACGTAAATACCACATTAAATGGAAAATCAGCAAGCCCTGTTTTCAATTTAAGAGGGGGTAATATTGGAGTAAGCTTCTTTAATATAAATGTAAACTCCACAGATGGGGAAGGATATGGAATAATCCTTAACAATACAAAAGAAGCAGTGATAGATGGAAACACAATAAGCAACATATTGGATTCATCTAAAATGACTGATTACAATAATGGAAGCACAATACTTCCAGGGCATGGAATTGAAATATTAAACAGCAAAGCAACATTGATTGAACAAAACAATATAGACCACTTTGAAAGCGGAATCTATATGGAATACAGCGATGATGCAGTGATAAGAGAAAATACCATTACTGAAAACAATTATGGTATCAAATACGGATTTGGAAACTCCAACACCCAAATTTACAACAATACAATAATTGACAATATCGGATGGTACACAGAAGAGGTTCCAGAAGGCCCTAGAGGCTATGGAGCATTCCTTAATAATTCAGCAACCAATATAACAATCACAGATAACAATATCAGCAATAATTATATGGGAATTTCCGTTGATGCAAACAAGAGCACAGGAATCGTCATCACAAGAAATCTGATTGCAGACAACTCACTTGAAGGAATCAGATTCAACGAAGGCTATGACCTGGCAGAAAATGCAATTGAACCAGTGGTAACTGACAATGCAATCTATAGAAATGCAGAAGGCCCTAGCCTAATGATTCTTGGTGAAATGAGCGCAAATCCAAATGGAATCTATGGAGCCGGCCAATGGGACGACAGCATGAAGCTAAAGATAGATCCAAACTGGTACGGCGTAAACAATCTTAGAACCTGGGACTATGAAACCGGCATTGTAGGGGTTGGAACAATGTGTCCTAGAATCAAGTCCACTACAATCAAGTTCAACACCCTTGAATATGAAAATGGAACTTATAAAATCAATTTCTATAAAAACGGCACTTTTGCAATCAATCTCGCTAAATTCGACATCTATGCCACAATAAATAGAAATACAGACAAAAAGGCCGAAGTTCATTTCTATGTGGAAAACGGTACAGGTACATTCAGCTTTGATAAGTCAAACTACCTAGACAGCAATAACACAATTGAAATATCTGTAGGATCTTTGATAAATGTGGTGGATAGAATTTATAGTGTTGTTTATGCTTATGACGTTCCAGATTCAGAGATTCCAAATTAAATAAAAAATAATTAATTTTATTTTTTATTTTTTATTTTTTTCTTTATTTTTCTTTATTTGAAACATATTACTTTCTTTTTTTATTTAATCTATTTTACTCCTTTTTCTTTTTAAACTATTTTTTGATGACTAAATTTTAAAACTTTGTAAAGATATTCTAAAAGAATGCCTTATCAATCACCATCAATTCTAAAAAAATATTGTCGGAAAATACATATAAATTTTATGATTCATTTTAGATGCAATTAAAATAAAAATAGCCATACTAAATTTATAAATCAAATATTATTTAGTCAATTTAATTAATCGAATATTTAAAATAATGAAAATTATATAAAAATTATAAAAAAATAAGAAATGCTATCTACATATAAACATAGAGAAAATAAATAAAAAAGCCAAAAATTAAAAAAATTTAAAATATGATAAAATAACAGATACTGAAAAAAGAGAATTAGAAAAATTAAGAAAAAATAGAATTATAAAAAAAAGAAATAAAGATGAAATTATTCATCTATTAACTCATAATAAGCGCCTTCTGCACATGGAATACATACAGGCTTACCGCCACGGTTTACATGGCGACCGTCAGTAACCTTTTCACCACATACTGAACAGAATACACTGGTATGAGGTTTTCCAGGCATTTGAGAAGGTTGCAATTCAACATGAACCTTTTCCACATTGAATAGCTCTTCAGCAGGAGTTCTTTTAAATCTTTCAATCATTTCATCTCTGGTTTCTCTTTTCTTTTCTTGCTTATTGGCATCTGCATCGGAAACCCTAATGGCTTCCCCTGTGTCCATATTATAGAAAGTCACTGCAAATTTACCATAATACATTTGCTTAAGAGATCTTTTACCCATAGAACATTTAGTGACTGATTGAACTGCATCAGACATGCATCTGTCGATTTCTAAAAATACAATAAGGTTTTTATGACGTTTGTTTAATTCAAAGCCCATTAATTCCATACCATACATTGCAAGTTTAGTGCCGATAGCTATTCCACCACAGATTTCTCCGTGGAATTCACCAGCTTTAGCTAATTGTTCTTCATAGTCTTCTACACTTACCATATTAACACCATACTTAATAATAAATACTTTTTAAGTTTTTTATAAAGTTTTAAATAAAATAATCAAAACTTTGTTAAAATAAACTAAATAAATTTTCTTTAAAGAATTTTTTCTAATTAATTAAATTATAATTTTTATACTATATAATTACTTTTAAATAATCAATCCTTAGAGTACTTCTTAGAATAATCAGTCATAAGCAACCCCAAATCAATCCTTAGAGTACTTCTTAGAATAATCAGTCATAAGCAACCGCAAATCAATCCTTAGAGTACTTCTTAGAATAATTAGACATAACCAACTCCAAATTAGTCCTTAAAGGAACACATATTTTTCTATCGTCTTCCAATTCAACAAGCTTAACATCTATGCCATATGCCTTATTCAAGTTCTCTTCAGTTAAAACATCTTCTGGAGTTCCAAAATCAATAAAGCTCTTGTCTTTCATGATTGCTACCTTAGAAGCTGCTAAAAATGCATGATCTGGATAATGTGAAGACATGATGACTGCAAGGCCAAGCTCGGACAGTTGTTCAATCATTTCAAGAAGTTTTATCTGATTTCCAAAGTCCAAATGATTTGTAGGCTCATCAAGAATTAAAAGGTCTGGCTCTTGAGCCAATACCCTTGCCAAAAAGACCAATTGTCTTTCTCCTCCACTTAGATTGGTATAGCTTTTGTCCTTCAAGTCTTCTATTCCAAGAGTCTTAAGAGCGTTAAGAGCAATTTCCTTATCTTCCTCCCTTGGAGAAGCTGTAAGATTGATATAAGGAGACCTGCCCATCAATACAACATCGAATACCTTAAAAGGAAAAGAAGGAATATGTCCCTGAGGAATATATCCAACAAGCTTTGCAATGTCATTGAATGAAAGCTCCTTGATATTAGTTCCATTTAAGAGTATCTCACCGGAATTAACCTTATGAAGACCGTTCAATGTCTTTATCAAAGTTGTTTTGCCTGTTCCATTTGGACCGAGAATACATAATACATCCCCCTTTTCAATTGAGAAATTAATATTCTCAAAGACAATCGGAGAATCCTTGTCATAGGAAAATGAAACATCTTTAACTTCTACTAATTTTGTCATAGAAACTCTCCAAAAAATTAATTCCACTCAGAATAGCCAATTCTTAAGCAAATAAATCCACTCTCCATACTAATTCCACTCAGAATAGCCTTTTCTAAGCAAGTAAAGGAATAAAGGAACACCAATAATTGCAGTTAAAATACCAATAGGAATTTCAATTGATATGAAAGTTCTTGAAATATTGTCAATGAGCAATAGGAAACTTGCCCCTATGCTTAATGAAGCTGGAATAAGTATCTTATGGTCTGGACCTACAATTATACGAGTCATATGAGGAACAACAAGACCTATCCACCCTATAATTCCACTGATTGAAACTGCAGCAGATGTTACTAAAGTACAGGCAATAATAACAATCAATCTAAGTCTTGATGGGTTCAATCCCAATGATTGGGCTTCCTCATCACCCATAGAGAGGACATTCAAATGCCATCTTAAAATCATGACGACAATTATTCCCAGCACCAATGGAATGATTATCATTGCCAGCTTATCAAAATTAACTGCAGAGAGACTGCCCATAAGCCAATAGGTAATCTGAGGCAATTTATCATAAGGATCTGCCATAAATTTGGCTCCTGAAATCAATGCATTGAAGAATGCAGAGACTGCAGTACCAGAGAGCACAAGGAGTAAAATTCCTCCGGCCTTATATGTCTTTGATATTGAAAATGTAATGAATACTGCAATAAGACCAAAGACAAAGGCAGAAAGTTGAATCAAAGCATTTCCAGCATTTGCTAAAATAGCAATGGCCGCTCCAAAACCTGCTCCCATAGATACTCCTAAAAGATCAGGAGAGACAAGAGGGTTTTTAAATATTCCCTGAAATGAAGCTCCAGCTATAGATAAGGCAGCACCAACAAGCAAAGCCGCTATAATCCTAGGCAGCCTTATTGTAAAGACGATGGAATTCAATTCAGGAGACACAGCCAAAGATGGAAATATAGGACTTAGAATGGTCTTTATAACATCTATAGGTGCCACAGGATATCTACCTAACATAAATGATACAAAGAACAAAAAGATTGGCAATGCTATTAGCAGCAGATAAATAACCAGATTATCCACAGAAAAGGAAGAATTTTCACTCATATATACAAATCCTTAAAATAATTCGACATAATAAAAAAAGAATCGATAAGAAAGCAAATAAACTCCTATCGAAACATTTAGAATGATACTTATTAATTATAAAAAATTAATAAAAATTAAAAACTTATAGTTTGAGATCTAATAACTTAAATCAAACTCAAACAATTAAGTTAATAACTACAAATCAGACCCCTTTAGACCAGAAGAAGTTAGAATCTCTTTAGCCTGTTCATCACTTAAGCCATAATGATAGAAATTGCTATAAAACTCTTTAGTAGCTCCAACCATATCTATATTGGAATATTTATCTGGATAAATAACCTTAGCAGTCCAAGGAACTCCTATAATTATATTAGCACCTGGTGGCCTATCAAACCACTTAAATGGAGACTGTGGAGAAAGATATACTCTATGGTCCTTAACTGCCTTTACGCTAGCCCATTTGGAATCATTATAAACCTTATTATAAAAGTCCTCATCTGTGGCTATAATAACATCAGGATTCCAAGACATTACCTGTTCAATGGAAACAGTCAATTCACTTCCGCTATCCTTAACTTCAGTGTCTGCTACGTTTTTGCCTCCAACAAGAGAAATCAATTGACCATGTGAAGCGCCACTTGCATAAGTGGATAATCCATCCTCACCAGAAGCATAATAAACAGATTTTTTCTCAGAATCTGGAATGCTGCTTGCAGTGGATTGAACTTGAGACAAATACTTATCATTAAAAGCAATTAACTCATTTGCCTTATCTTCAGCACCTAAAAGCTTGCCTAAGAACTCTATCGTATTGTCTATCTTTGTAACATTTGTATTGTCAGTTACAGCCACTACAGGAAGTGAACCAAACTTCTCCTGTCTTTCTTCAACAGTTGATAGGTCAACACCCATTCCTTCATCAATACCTTCAATAACCAAATTAGGCTCAGAAGCAATAAACTCTTCATAATTACCGTCTTGACTTCCAAACCATCCACCGATAACTGGGAATTTATCCTTATACTGATCCGGAACATATTTTAGTTCCTCATCAGTCCATTGGAAGTTTACACCAACCAATTTTTCAGGTGCCAGCATATAAACGATAGTGGTCATAGGTGGACTTGTAGCAACCACCCTATCAACACTACTTGAAATATTTACAGTCCTATTTGCCATATCAGTTATTGTGGTATTCCCATCTGTAGAAATAGATGATGGTGAAGCGAATAAAGTTATTCCAACACCGCATGCAATAAGAGCAATTAAAATAACCAATATAATTGTAGTTTTCTTTTCCATAATATTACCTAAATTCTTAAATTATATGTATAACATGAAATATTTTTCATTTCAATAATATAAATAATTTTCTAAAATTCGAAGAATAAGAAATAAATTAATAAAAAGGGCCAATTAGAGCTTTTACGATTAAGAAAACTTATTCATATTGATATAATATCTAAAAAAAGATAATAAAATAGGACAAATCGATGCAATAAATAGAATAAGAATACTGAAACTTATAAAAGAAGGCAAATAAAAAAACCAAAATAAACCAGATAAAAAATAGAAAAAAGACTAAAATAAACTAAAATAAAAAAAAGACCAAATAAACCAGAAAAAAATAGAAAAAAGACTAAAAAAAGTAAAATAAATAAAAAAAGACTAAAAAAAGTTAAATAAATAAAAAAAAGACTAAAATAAGTTAAATAAATAAAAATAGAAAAAATGAAAGAAATAAGAAGAACAACTATTCTAAGACAGTGTGCCTTAATTTCAAATCAGCTTCAGTTTTTCCCATAGCATTCATCAATTCAGAAACCATACCATCGAGGAAAACCAATGAAGTCAATTCAAATGCAGTTCCAAGTGGAGTTAAGGAAGTATAATTTCCCTTGATTTGTCTTTTAAGATAGTTTTCATCATCCGCTTCAACTTTTGTCCTACCTTTTACAAGAATAACACAATCTGCCAATTGACCTAAAGTGCTTTCAGGATAACTTGTTAAAGCTAAAACCTTAGCCCCTCTGTTTTTGGAGATTTTCGCTGCAGTTACAATGGTATTGGTCTCTCCAGAACCAGAGATAGCTAAAATACAGTCATCAGCATTGATAGCTGGAGAAATGGTTTCCCCTACAACATAGGAACTTAATCCTAAATGCATCAATCTCATAGCAAATGCTTTAGCTGCAAGACCGGATCTTCCAGCACCAGTTACAAAAATATTCTCACAAGAGGTTATAATATCAATAAATGTAGCAACATCCTCTTCAACTAAATAGTCTTCAGCATCACGTATATTATCTAAAATTGCTTCTATAGCGTCTTTCATATATTCCATTTTAATCTCTACCTAAATTAATTATACCTTAAAAATGAAAAAATAATTCTTTAACAATAATCGATTAAAAAATTATAATAAACACAAAATATAAATAAATTCATATTAGAACAAATTTAAATTCAAAGAAATAATAAGAAAAAACAAAAATTTTCTAAAAAACTTTTAAAAAAATTAATTATATTTCGATAATAATATTATATTATTTTGAATATATAAAATTATTTAATGAGGGATATTATGCTAGAGAATACTGATAATGAAAAGGGCAAAGCCATCATTGAACCGGAAATTGGAATCACAATCAATGGAATATCCTTTAATCATAAACTATTTGAAACCTTAGAATCATTATCTCGAACATATTCTCAAAGAAAAACAGCAAAAGAATTGAAAATAGCCCATTCTGTTTTAAATAGAAGAATAAAAAATGCTGAAGACAAACTTGGTGAAAAATTAGTTGTTACAATAGGTTCAGGCTCTGAATTAAGTCCAAAAGGCTATGAATTGCTTAATGCATACCACAAATATAAGAATCGCCTTGAAGACAGAGAAGAGATTGTCATTGCAGGAGGCCACATCATAACAGGCCTGCTTCAAGCAATCAGCTACGACTTGCCCTTTAAGACATTAATCTACAGCAGTGACGATGAAAGCGCTTATGAACTTGCAAAAAGCAATCAGATTGACATTTTAGCATTAGACGATCCATTGCTTGCATTTGAAAATGACTTGAACTTTACAGCAATAGCCTATGACCATCTTGTCTTAATCTCCCCAAAAAAGGAAAAGCCTATAGAAAAAATAAGAGACCTTAGCGATTTGGAATTCATTGGAGTTAAGGGAAGTGCCCAAAGGCTAGCTTGGAGTACTCTAAAACAGGAAAACATTCCATTCAATATAGTAAAAGAAGTAAAATCCCAATTTGATGCATTTAAGATAGTTAAAAACTCAGACGAGTATTATACATTTTTAAATGCAAGCTATTTCAATGGAAATGAAATATTGAAAAATGAAACCCGTCACGTAATTAGCTTAGTTCAATGCAATGATGAAAAGGAAGACATTTATAATTTAATGGAATATTTACTTATGGACGGGCAAAGTCAAATAGGAGAACAAGGATTTGTTCCTATGAAACCTTGGAAAACAAGATAATGAAAAAAGATAGCCTAAAAAAAGATAGCATAAAAAAAATAGATAAATAATTGATAAAATAAGAAATATATGAGCAAATCATCAAAAATGACTTGCTATCCATACATCATTGAGTTAAAATAGCAAAAAATTGCTATTTAACACCAATCACCCTATTCAAATAAGGAATCCTACTTAATACAGCCATTACAATCACCGAACAGAGTAAAGAAACAACAAACAATATAATCATATATAAGACTGGCGGAATGCCTGTATTGCCCAAGTAGTGCACCAACACACATATAAATGCATTATGAATCAGAAATATGCCATAACTATACCTGGCCAAAGCATAAACTGATTTATTAAAGAATCCATCAGGCCTTGAGAAGAACCCTATATTTAAATTAAACTTATAGAAATTCTTAAACAATAAGAACACTCCTATAACTTCCATGCTGACTAAAATGGAATATATATTAAAATTATAGAAATGAGTGTCTGTTGAATAAATGGCCGAAAGGACAAGCATCAATAGGCTTGAGAAAATAATCAAAAATAATGCAAAATATTGGTTATTTAGAATTATTCTCCTTGTATATCTTAAATAATAGCCTAAAACCACCAAACCTATCGGACTTGTAAAGTATGACAATCTGATTGGAAATTCAACTCCTAATGTATAGTCAAACAAGCATGTTATAAGCCAGAAGAATAAGAAATAAAGAAGATCATCCAAATCAGAATGCAAAATCCATTTGTTAAATACAGGCATTATCAGATAAATCCCTAAAATCATCCAAAAGTACCAATAAGGCTTAGCGAAATCAATAATTCCCATAAATACTCCATAGAAGTAATTGGCTATTGAAACCAAATCAAATGAGCTTATCACATTAAATGAATCATAATATGACAATAGAAGAAATATGGTTCCTAAGAGGATGCTCCAAAATAAAAATGGATATACTATTCTAGGGAATCTATGAGCAAAGAAGTCCTTCATCTTCCAATCCCTACCTAAAGATAAAGCACCAGACAACATTAAAAACAAATCTACTCCTATTCTAAATGTATTGCCTGAAAATTGAATAATAATCCAATTCAATGAAGGTAAGTTTCCCACCAATTCGCTAATAACAAAATTCCTTGAGCATGCGTAAGCATGTATGGCAATTACGCAGATAATTGCTAATGCCCTTAATGCATCCAAATAAAATATGCGTTTAGCAGGGGGATTAGGATTAGAATTAGTGTTTTCATTAAAATTATACAGAAAAAGACCTCCAATAAAAAAATAAGAAATTAATTTATTAATTTTATATCTAAAAATATAAACATAAGTAATTTTTGGTAAAATTAATCAAAAAGAATGAAAAAATAGAATTAACTATTAAATGAGAAATAGAATAAAAGAATTAAGAATAAAATTTAAGATTAACAAAAATAGAAAAAATAGAATTAACTATTAAATGAGAAATAGAATAAAAGAATTAAGAATAAAATTTAAGATTAACAAAAATAGAAAAAATAGAATTAACTATTAAATGAGAAATAGAATAAAAGAATTAAGAATGAAAATTAAATATTAACAAAAATAGAAAAAGTGTAGTAAAAAAAGAAATAACTTTGGAGCAAGACACTCCCAAGTTAAATAAAAATTTTGGTCAAGGTTTTTGAGCCGAAGGCTCAAAAAGCTTGTCTATTTAATAAGATCAGAATCAGACTGATCCAACCATTGATTTACAATCTTTACAGCACAGTAGTTACCGCACATTGTACAAGTGTCTTCCTCTTCAGGAGGTCTTTGGTCTCTTTTTGCACGTGCAGCGCCAGGGAACATTGCACACTCATATTGAGCTTCCCAATCTAGTTTTTTCCTTGCTTCAGCCATTGCAAGGTCTTGGGAACCATCTATTTGACCGCTAGCTAAGTCACCTGCATATGCTCCTATTCTAGTTGCAATAACTCCCTCTTTCACATCTTCAGGGGAAGGTAGCGCCAAGTGTTCAGCAGGGGTTACATAACAGATGAAGTCGGCTCCGGCTTTGGCTGAAGATGCTGCACCGATTGCAGATACAATGTGGTCATATCCAGGTGCCACATCACATACAATAGGTCCTAACATATAGAAAGGAGCGTTTGAACACATTTTCTTTTGAATCATAACATTGGTTGGTATCTCATTGATAGGAATGTGACCTGGTCCTTCAATCATACATTGGACTCCAGCTTCACGGGACCTGTCAATCAATTCTCCTAAGATAATCAATTCTTGGATTTGAGCACGGTCAGTAGAGTCAGCAATGGAACCAGCTCTCATACCGTTTGCAAGGGAAAGTACAACATCATGTTCCTTTGCAATTTCCAATACATAATCAAAGTTAGCATATAATGGATTTTCCTTTTCATTCTCTACAATCCAACCAGACATGAAGGATCCTCCACGGGATACAAGACCAGTTACACGTCCTTGCCGTTTAAGACGGGTCAAGGTTTCAATGTTGATACTGCTGTGAACAGCCATAAAGTCAATACCGTCTTTAGCTTGCTTTTCAATGGCGCCGAATAAATCATCTTCATCCATATAAATTACAGAGCCATGTTCTCTAATGCTTTCAATAGCAGCCTGATAGACAGGTACAGATCCTACAGGCAATGGGGACATGTCAAGAACTCTTCTTCTTATTACATCCAAGTCTCCGCCGATACTTAATTCCATAAGACAGTCTGCACCATGGTCAATTGCAATCTGTGCCTTCAATACTTCCTCATCAAAGTTTACAATGTCTGTTGAAGTTCCAACAGTTGCGTTGACCTTTGTTCTAAGTCCTGCACCAATACCTGATGCTTCAATGTCTCTGTGTACATTGCTTGGAATTACGATAGTACCGTTTGCAACGGATCTTAAAATAAAGTCTTCTGAAACATTTTCGATTTTTGCAACATGTTTCATTTCTTCAGTTAATATGCCTTTTTTTGCATCGCTTATCTGTGTCATTTTCCCTCTCCATAAAAATTATAAATTATAAAATTATAGCCAAATGATTATAAAATCAATAGAAATTAATTATAAGTTATTTAATTGAGTATGTTTAAAAAAAACTAAAATATTAATTTATTTCTTAAAAAATGCTTTATATGAAAAACTAAAATATATTTTAGTTAAATAAATATTAATTTAATTCTATCGGCCTTGATTTTATATTTAAATATTATATTTTTTTATATTATAAACTTATCGATTTATTTATGCTTATTTTTTCAAATAAAGACATAAAAATCGGTTTTTATCAAATAGTTTTGACACTTCTCAAATATATTTTATTATAACAATTTTTTTAAAAGAAGCCTTTTTTAATTTTTGCAAAAAATTTTCAATAAAAATAAAAAAAACACAAAACCAAAAACTAAGCAAAAAATGATTCAATAAAAATAAAAAACAGAAAAATAGAAAAAAAATTAAAATGAAAAATTGCTTGATAAAAACAAAGAAAAAAAAGAAATGATTGAAAATCAATCATTTAAGCATTATTATAAAAATCAAGAAGTTTAGGGCAAATTAATTAATAACAATCAATTATACCTAATAAAAGTCCATCATTCTATTATAAGCATCTTCATAGCTAGGCATGTTTGTTTGACATCCTTGCTTTTCCACAACAAAGGATGAAACAGAAGATGCAAACTTAGCAGATTCCTCTAATGTCTTTCCATTAATAAATTGGGATAGGAATCCTGCCTTATAGGAGTCTCCAGCACCTGTAGGATCAACTGCAGGCCTATAGATGGAATCAATCTCAAACTTGCCCTCATCAAGGCTATAGATTATGCTTCCTTCCTTACCGCAAGTTGTAAGAACAATTTCCGGACCTAATTCCATCAAACCGTTAATGTCAACAGCCAATGACTCTTGAATCCTTTTGATTTCATGATGGTTTCCAAAAAGAATGTTTGAATTGCTAATGACTTCCTTAAGCTTTTTAGGACTATACATTCCAAGGTCTTGACCTGGATCGAATGAAACCAATCTTTCCTCTTCCTTTGCAACGATTCCAGATTTGCAATTGAAATGAGGATCTCCAGTTGCCAAATGAACTGCCTTAAATTCCTTTATCTTTTCCCTTGGAACTTCACTATCATGGAAATCCTTACCTGCTCCCCAGTAGAAATAGCTAATCTGGTCCTGATTTTTATTTGTCATAACAAAAGCAGTAGGTGTGTTTTCAGTCTCTGAAATAATCATCGCTTCAGTGTCAACACCTAATCTGGTCATTTCCTTATGATAATGAGAGTCAATAAATTCCTTACCTACAGCGGATACCAATCCAGATTTCAATCCAAGGCTTGCGCCAATCATAGCCACATTAGCTGCAGCTCCCCCATTCAAGTTTAGCATGGTCTTCATAGGAGCTGAATTGTTAGCCTTTGGAAATTCATCTACTGTGATTATATAATCCAATGCAGTATGTCCTATCGCTAATAAGTCTTTTTTAATAGTCAATCAAATCATCCTTTCTAGTTTTTAACTGTTAATTGAAATAATCTTTAAAATAAATAAACAGCAATCGATTAATAATTATTTTTAAAAATTAAATATTAAAATTCTTCAAATAATGATTTAAATAGTAAAATTTAATAAAATGATAAATTAAACCATTTAAAACTCTTTTTTAAATTATAAATAAAATATGTTTTAAAGCTGTTTATAAAATTTTTTTTAGAAAAATTACAACATTATTATTTTAGAACAATCCAATATTTAATGATTTTTATTAACATTTGTTATATGGAAAATATTAATAAAAATTAGGATTCTCATATGAAAAAATTTTTAAAAAATTATTCCAATCTAATTTCAATATTCTATATATACAATATAATAATTTAAACTTGTGCTAGCATTTGAAAACTAATATTTGGAAAAACAATTGAAAAATGTTCAATTAATAAAAGATCTCTAAAAATTTATAAAAACTATAAAAAATAAGCTATATGATAAAAACCATATGCAAAAAATAAAGCTATAAAAAATAAGCCACCTCATAAAACCATATGCAATAAGATATCATCAAAAAATCGTCCTAAAACTATAAAAAAATTAATCAAATTAACTTAATTAAACAAATCATAACTAAAAACATTTGTTTTAACTCATAAGAATATAAATAAAACATATATAGTAAAAATAATAAAAAGAGTTATTGTATAAATTTCGAATATAAAAACATTCCATATAGGAGGTCAAACTATTAAGACTAAAAATCAAATATATCAATTTTTAATTATATTAATAAGTATTTTAATAGCATTTAGCTTAATAGGCACCATTAATGCTAGCGAATTGTCAAATATTGAAACTGATGATTCATTTATTAGTGAAAATTCAATATCAAGCGATATTAATGATAATTCATTAATTAATGAATTCACAGCATCAAATCAAATCAACGACAATATAGCAATTAATGATGGCTTAAGCAAAGGCGACAAAAGCCAATTATCTGAATCCAAATCAATATACGTATCCACAAACGGCAGTGACGATTCAGGAGACGGAAGTGAAAAAAGCCCATACCAAAGCATAAAACATGCAGTATCCAAGGCAGATGATGATTCAATCATATACCTATCCAGCGGAACTTACAATGGAGAGAATAACCAAAACATAAGCATAGGAAAAAGCTTAAGCATCTATGGAGAAGATTCCACTATAATCGACGGTGAAGACAAGGCACAGCTATTCATCATGAATTCCAGCGCAAAATTAAGCTTAAACGGACTTATTTTAACAAATGCATATAAGGACGGCAACCTAAGCGACTATGGAGGAGCCATCATAAATGAAGGCGGACAATTGACCATAATCAACTCTACAATCAAAAACTCTTATGGAAACTACTATGGAGGAGCCATCTACAACAATTTAGGAAGATTGACCATCATAAACTCAAGCATTTTAAACAATAGCGCAATACAATATGGAGGAGCCATCTATACACTTGGAGTGACAAACATCCAGAACTCAGTTTTCGAGAAAAACACCCTAACAGCTGAAAAAGGTGTGGGAGCAAGCATAGCAGCAGGAGGAACAATAACCCTCAACAATACAGATTTCCTCAATAATCATGCGATATATTCAGCAGCAGCGCTTCTCAGCTTAGGAAACGCAACAATCAACAACTGCAGTTTCATAAACCAGACCACAAACTATACAGCAGGGGCAATAAGCAATCACGGAAACATGTTTATAAACAACAGCCTTTTCTTCAATTGCAGAGTAAGATTCTATGCAGGAGCAATACTTGCACCTCCAAGCGGACACCATGTCGTAACAGAGGTCTACAATACAATCTTTGACTATAACAATGCAGGAAACCACGGAGCAGTCACAAACAACTTCCAAGATGCAGAGATTACAATGATAAACTGTGCAATAACCAATAACTACATCCAAAAGAACGTTTTCTATGGAGATATTGCATTGGATGACAACGCTACAGTCCAATACTGCTGGTGGGGCCAAAACAACATAAGCTCTTACTACTATTCCCCTCACAGCAATAATGAGGATCCAGGTCAAATAAACGCTTCAAGATGGCTTATGATGACTTTCACATCAAGCAATGGAAACATCTCAGCAGATGAAGTGAACACATTGACTGTAAGCATTAAGCAATACTTTGACAACGATACAAAAGAAATATACGAATATAATGAGGATATAAACCTACCATTAACCGTTAAATTCTTCGACGACAATAAAAAGACCATTGCAACAAAAACTTTAAAGAATGGTACAGCAAGCTACAATTACATCCCAGTGAAAGGTGTCAATGCTGTCTATGCACAAATCACCAATGAAATCATTGAAATTCCAGTTGTCCAGAAAAAGGAATCAAATCTTAGCACAAGCAATCTGACCAAATACTACAAAAATGAAAGCCAATTGGAAGCAAAACTGACAGATGGCGACAATAATCCTCTTTCCAATAAAACTATAAGCATAGAACTTTTAGGAAAAACATACAATAAGACAACAAACGAAAACGGAATCGTTAAACAGAATATCGGATTAAAGCCAGGCCAATACACTGCAAACATTATTTTCAAGGACCCAGAATACAAAAACAAAAACATTACAGTGCAAATCACTGTCTTAAAGAACAGCACTTCAATAAGCGCTAAAAACCTTGTAAAATACTATAAGAACAGCAGCCAATTAACTGTCAAATTGCTTGACAATAATAAGAAAGCAATGAAGTCCAAAAAAGTCAAATTCACCATTGGAAAAAACACTTACACAAGGACAACAAATGCAAATGGAGCCGCTACATTCAACATCAATCTAAAGGTCGGCACATATAATGTAAAGGTTTCATTTGGAGGAGATGACTACTACAAAGGATCTTCAAAGACAGTCAAGGTAACTGTAAAGACAACAAAGATGCAGGCAAAGTCTACTAAGATACGCAAAAACTCTAATTTCGTAGCAACATTTAAGGACGCTAATGGAAAGGTCATAAAGAACACTAAAGTGAAATTCACTTTAAATAAAAAGACCTATACAAAAACAACCAATAGCAAAGGACAGGCTACATTAAAGGTAAGTGTAAAATTAGGCAGCTATACAATTAAAAGTCAGTACGCATCCACTAAGACCTATGGGGCCACTGTCTTTAATACAAAAATTAAAGTTGTAAAATAAATGAATAAACTCTTATTCATTTATTATTTATTTTTTTTTTAATCTATTTTTTCAAAATCCATTAAATTATGATTTAATTAACTAAAACCATACCAAAACTCATTACAAAACAAACAAATCCCCAAACAACTAAAAAAAAACCATACCAAAACTCATTACAAAACAAACAAATCCCCAAACAACTAAAAAAAACCATACCAAAACTCATTACAAAACAAACAAATCCCCAAACAACTAAAAAAAAACCATACCAAAACTCATTACAAAACAAACAAATCCCCAAACAACTAAAAAAAACCATACCAAAACTCATTACAAAACAAACAAATCCCCAAACAACTAAAAAAAACCATACCAAAACTCATTACAAAACAAATAAAAATAATTATTTAAATTAATAATTGTTTATAAAAAAATATTAAAATTTATAAATGGTAACTGACTTATATTTATCTATAGATTATTAGAAATTCTAATTTATAAATAGTTTAGCTGTCTGGAAAAATTAATTTTTGTTAAAATTTTTTCAATTTTCAAAACCCAATATAATTACCTTAATTATTGAAGGAATAATGAAATTATCGATGAAAGGCTAATGAATATTAATTAGATGGTTAAATAAGTAGTAAAAAGATTGGAAAAACTCCTAATTATCTGATAAGGCTTTTGAATAAATTGGATAATTAGAAATGTAAACGAGATGGTGATTTTTATTTCAGAAGAAGAAATTGAAACTTTAAAAAAGCAATTAGCTGATAAAGACACAAAACTCAAAAACCAAGCAAGCGAATTAAATCATTTAACCAATGAGGTAATTCCTGAGTTAAAAAAAGACAACAAAAAGTTAAAAGCGCTTAAGGAAGAGCTTACAGATGCATTGGAAACAAGTACCAAAAAATACTTCGATCAATTGGAAATCAATGCAGACTTAAGTGAAAGCGTTGCAAAAAAAGGAGCTGGTCTTCAATTAGCTAAAGTAAGATTAAACGAAATCGAAAAATTAGTTGTTGAACTTGAGACTGCAAGACTTGAAGAGGAAGAGAAAAAAGCAGCTATTCCAACTGAAGAGACTGACGAAGATGAAGTAACCAAGATTTATCAAGAAAAAGAGGAAGCAATTGAACAATTGCATTCTGAAATTGATAAATTGGAAAATGAAATCAAAGAAAAAGACGCAGAAATTGACAGAAAAGAAAGCTTAATCAAAAGCAAAGATTCTAAAATCAAAGAGAAAAATGATGAAATCAAAGACTTAAATGACAATGTCATTCCTTCTCTTAAGGCAGAAGTAGCTAGCAAAAATGCAGAAGTCAAAGCCACTCAAGAAGAAGCTCAAAAAGAAATTGATGGTGTCGGAGGCAAAATTGCTAAATTAGAAGCTGAAATTAAAAATCTTAATGAAAGCTTAGACAAAAAGAAAAGGGATTATGATAGATTATACACCGAATTAAACGCTAAGGATAAAACTATCAACTCTCTTAAAAACAAAAACCAACAATTAACTGAGCAACTCGAAGAAGAATCTAGCAAAGGTTTCTTTAGCAAGCTTACTGGTAGATAATTCTTTAAAGATTAATTAATTATTCAATTAATTAATCATTTTTTCTTTTTTTTACACACCAAACTCCATAAAAGTTTTTTTTACACCAATAAACCATTAAAACTTTTATCCAACTAATAAAACTCTTTTTAAACGTATAAATAGTTCCCATAATAACGAACAAAAATAACTTCTATAAAATAGCTTATAAATTAAAAAGAGAAATAAGGAAAAAATAACAATTAAACAAAAATAGGAATAAAAAAACAGTTATATAAGAAAATAAGAATAAAAAGAATAGTTAAAAAATAAAATAGGAATAAAAAGAAGTAAAACTGTAGGAGCAAGGTACTCCCCAGCCATAAAAAAATTTTGGTCAAGGTTTTTTCGCCGAAGGCGAAAAAAGCTTGAGTTAAGCTTCCTGTCTTAACCTCTTAACAACAAAGTCCTTATCTAAAGACAGCAAGAATGAAGCTGCTCTAGGACCTTGCTTTTGACCAAGAATCATTTTATAAATAGCTTGGAATGCCTTTTGAGGTTTTAATCCATGGCTTTCCAAAATCTCATACATGCTATCATGCAATTCTTCAGCAGATGAGAACTCCTTCTCTTCCATTAAGTCTGCAAGATCCTTTAGGAATGCAATCTGATCATCTGGAAGAGGCAAGTTTGGAATGGAATCATATTGAACTTGGAACTTGACAAATTTAGGAGCATATTTCTCTAACCAAGCGATTACATTATCTACCCTTTCACTAAATTGAGACACTTCAAGTTCGCTTAAGTCTTCAAACTCCTTATCTGCAAAGCTTTTAGTGAGTTGAGAATTCTTTTTAACAATAGCAAAAATCTTCTCAAGGTCCTTTTCACCGACAATCTGATAAGCATTTACCAAGAACCTAAATGGAGGTCTGAAAGGTAATGGAGAATCTGGATTGATTTGAGCCATCTTATAAATGCTCTTGAATTTTCTGCCTTCTTTTTCTGATGGAGCTTCCTCTTCGCCGTAGAATACCTTTTCCACCCTATCAAAAGTGTCCATAAAGTCTAACCAAGGCATTTTAGGTGAAAAGTCTTTAGATTTCATTGGTTTGCTTCTGAATAGATAGTAGTTAAGACTTTCAGCTGGTCCAATCTCTAGCCATTGCTCTGGAGTGAAGAATACACCATGAGACTTACTCATCGCTTCACCGTCAAGGGTGATCCATTCATATGGAACTGGATAAGGAGCAGGATAATCAAAGATTTCCTCTGATATAACGCTACTTACATCGTAGGATCCTCCAGCTGCTGCATGGTCCTTTCCAAATGGTTCGCAAGTGGTTCCAAAGATCTTCCATCTTGCTGCCCATTCAACTCTCCAGGTAAGCTTACCATTGCCTGATTTTATATCCATCTCACCTTCGTGGCCACATTCACACCTATACTTAATAATGTCTCCGTCATAGTCATATGCTTCAGTGGTGTTTACCCTTCCACATTCGTCACAGATAGGGTTATAAGGCAACCAGTGGTCTGCCAAAGGCTCTCTTCTGTATTGGTCAAAGATAGCCTTGATTTCATTATGCTTTTCAAGGGAGATTCTGATTGATTCAAGATAAGACCCATCTTTATACATCTCAAAACCAGATTTAGGAATAATCTCTATGCCGTAATCATCAAGAACATTGAATAATGGTTTTTCAAAGTGTTCTACAAAGTTCTTGCAGCATCCTTCAGGACATGGTATCATGGAATAAGGCATACCAAGGTATTGGTCATAGGATTCTGGAAGTGGATAAGGAACCTTTCTAAGAGGGTCATGATCGTCTGCTATCCAAATGGTTTCAGCATCATTGCCTAATTCTCTTAAAGCCTTTCCTATTGCATTTGCTATAAATACATCGCAAGAGTTTCCTATATGTATAGAACCTGAGATAGATGTACCACTTGCAATGACATGTTTTTCTACATCCATTTCATTTAATTCATCAGCGATTCTTTCAATCCAATGTTTCATTGTTTCACCATAATAATTATAAAGTGTACTTTCAATTTAATTAATTTATTTTTTCTATTGCAAATTATTAAAATTCAATCAATTAATTTGTATTAAATTTGAAAGTTTTTAGAAGTAAAATTAAAAATATTTTTTAAATTTTTAATCATTATAAAAATAGAATATTAAGCAAATATGTTAATATTTTATCATATTATATATTTTTATTATCATCTTATAAAAAATTAATTGCAAAAACTCAAAAATTCATTAATTAAGACCTTAAGTGAAAAAGATCTTATAAAATTTATTATATAAATGATAATAAAAACATCTAGAAATAATGAAAAATAATAATAAAAACAATCCAGAAATAATGAAAAATAATAAAAAAACATTCAAAAAGTAATGAAAAATAATAAAAAAAACATTCAAAAAGTAATGAAAAATAATAAAAAACATTCTAAGAGTAATGAAAAATAGTAATAAAAACAATCCAGAACTAATAAGAGATAAATCAAAAAAAATAAGAAAATAAAAAAACCATAAAGGTTTAAATAGGATTCTAAAAGAACCCTATTAAGTGGAAAATAGAGTTTTAACTTAAAAAAGCTAAAACCCTTAAATTTTAAAATGATAAAATTATTTTTCAATATTAACACTAGCTTAATCCCATATTGCTCCTAAGGCTAAAACAAGATTAATCCCAGTATTAAATATTTGAAAAAATAAACATAATGGTTTAAAAAAATAAAATTATAAAATAGTATTAAAATAAAATTAAAATAAAATTAAAATAAAATTAAAATAAAATATAAATGCTTAAAATTAATTCTTAATAAAAATTAAAAATTAAGTAGATTGAACTTATTGTTCAAATCTACGTCTGTCAATTAATTCTTGACGTTTACCTGCATTCCATCCGCCGTTAGCAGATTTAGCATGACCTACTTGTTGTACGTAACCAGTAATTCTGTCATACCATTCTACATCTGCAGATTCACCACAGGAAGGACATTTGTTGCTTAATCCTTTCATCAATGTTTTACAGTTTAAGCAGAAACTGAATGCTGAACTGTAAGCCCAGAAACCAATGTCTGATTTTCTTGCAATCTTATTGGTAAGGCTCATCAATGCTTCAGGATCAGAGTAGGATTCACCCATGAATGCATGGAAGATGTGTCCTCCAGGAGTTAGCTTATGGTATTGGCCTTCGATTTTGATCTTGTCAGCAAATGCAATGTCAGAGTTTACAGGGACATGTGAGGAGTTAGTGTAGTAGTTAGCTCCATTGTCACCTTGCAAGATTGCCTTATCTCCGAACTGTTCCTTATCTAAGGTTGCAAATCTGTAAGCGGTAGATTCAGCAGGGGTCTGGAGTACAGACCATCTGAGTCCGGTTTCCTCTTGCAATGCTTTTGCTCTTGCATTGATGTATTCTAAACATTTGATACCGAACTTGTTAGCATCAGGGTTTTCTATGCCTTCATCGAACAATGCAAGTAACATTTCGTTCAATCCGCAGAAACCAAAGGATAAGGTTGAGTTTTGGATTCTGTAATAGGTTTCTCCGTCAACCTCTTGGTCAAGGAACGGTAGGATGTCAAAGTTATTCAAGCAGTTAAGACCTTGCTTTCTTCTAATCATCAAGGTTTCTACAGCTAAGTCCATATAATTGTCTAAGTATTCGAATACATCATCTTCATCATTGGATTGGTAACCGATTCTAGGCATGTTCAAGGTTACATAAGCGAGGTTACCAGTTCTTAAACAGTCTTGTTCCCAGTCACCGGTCCAAGTGTCCTGGAGACAGGTTCTGCAACCCATATAGTTAGCCATTTGACCTCTGTAGTCAGGCAACATGTTTACAAAGTAGGAAGATCCGTATTTTGCTGAAAGCTCGTGAACAAGGAGCATGTCATCATCATAGTCACCATTCAAGGTCTCTTCACGTAATGTGTAGATAGTATTTGGGAATAGGTGAGGCTTGCCTTCTGAATCTCCTTCAAGCAAGATTTCAGTGAATGCCCTTTGAATCATTCTGGTTTCATCTTCAAAGTCAGCGTAAGTACCTACGACTTGTCCTTTAGGACCGTATGCAGTTACGTCCTTTAAGAAGTTTGGAACGCCGAATTCCAATTGCATGCTGGTAAATGGAACTTGTGATCCTCTTGCTGCATAAGCCATGTTCAAGTTGTAGACAAGCATTTGAATGGATTGCTTTACCTCTTCGTAGGTTCTTCCTCTTGCAAATGGAGCGACAAATACGTTCCAAAGGGACATAGCTTGTCCACCAGACATGTTCTGTTGAGCTGCAAGCATGATTTCGCCAGTATGGTTCATCAAGGTTTCCATATGGGAAGGAGGTGCAGCTACAGAAGTGTGGTCACCTGTACCGTCCACTTTAAGGCCGTATTTGATGAATGCCCTTATATCATGTTGGAGACAGTTTAATGGTCTTCCAGCGAAGAATTCCAAATCGTGAATGTGAATGTCACCGGACATGTGTGCATCTGCCAAGTGTGATGGCAATAGATGCAAGAGAGCATATTGCTTCAATGCTTCATCAGCAACATATTTGTGAATGGATTCAGGGTTATGCATCATGTTTGCATTGTCTCTGTTACCATTTTCAATCAATGATGTAATGTTATAAACAGGAATTCCTAAACGGGTGTATCTGCTTCTTAAGTCTTCAAGCCCATACTCTACAAGCTTTGTGTTTACGATTTCCCTAATCATAGGAGCAGTGAGGTATTCTACATTGAGCTTTTTAAGTTCTTTCCATACTTCAGATGCGATTTCAAAAGCAGTCTCTTGGGAAGCACCGGTTTCCTCTACAAGGGTGCTTGCAATCTTAGCCATGTCGAATGGTTCAATCTTATCTCTTGAGGAACGTACCTTCAAGGTAGTCTTAGCGAGATATTTGTTAGCTGCCTCAGAGTCAACCTCTTCTAAGCATTCGTAAACGATCTTCTTGATTTCTTTAGTAGTGATACCGTCGTATAAGTTTTCTACAACAGTTGAAACAATCTTTTCAGACTCAAAATATGGGGCTTCAACCATAACTAAAGACTTTAACAATTTTTCATAACTGAAAGCTTCACAGACACCGTTGTTTTTCTTAACAGTGATTTTAGCTTTCCTAATATCATTTTCTACATTATACACATTTTCCACTTTAACACCTTCATTAATTTTTAAACCCATTATCTATAAGATTTAAATCGAAACATATAAGCAATTTAACCAATCAAGAAATGACCAGCATTAATTGCTTTTTTTATAAAATTAAATGCAATCTGACCAATAAATAAATAACCAGCACCAATTGCTTTTTTTATAAGATTAAATGCAATCTAAAGAATTAAATTGCTTTTATAATTATAAAAATGATACTTAAAATATAAATAATATATAAAATTGAGCTTATTATTAATTTAAGTAAATATAATTATGTAATTAGATGTATAATATCTGTTCGATATCATACGAAAGTTAGTAAACACATTAACTGTTTGTATACAAACATAATGTTAGTTACTTCACGAAATAATATTTATCATAAGATGTATATAAATCATTCGACTTGTTACGAACAAATTTATATCTTTGATAGTTTTCACTAGTTCAGTTAAATAACTTGTAAAAAAATTACTGAAAAATAAATCTAAAAACCTCGTTAAATGAGATTAAAAGATTTAATAAAAAAATAAATCTAAAAACCTCGTTAAAGGAGATTAAAAGATCTAATAAAGATTAAAAGATCAATAAAGATTAAAAGAACTAATAAAGATTAAAAGATCTAATAAAGAATACCTAACATTTATTTGCCGAAGAACACATCAAGAGAGCTTTGCTTGGATTTATCACTTTCAAAGAGTGAATTGATACCAAACTCTTGAATCTCCAATCTTTGCTCAAGATAATGTGAAACAGGATACCTGTTTACAAGATTCTGGGAAATTTCCAGATATTTCACAACAGAACCCTTGGAAACGCTTAGAATAAGGTCCCCTCCACATTTGCACTTGCCTGTAAGAGGCATTCTTCTATACTTGGCGCCACATTTAGGGCATCTGACCTTCTGCTTGGAGAAAGCCCTTGAATTTCCCATGATATCCGGCAGGAAGTGGGATGAAAGAACACCTTCTACAACTCCTCTTTGGTCTACTGCACGGATGAGCTCTGCCAAATGAATTTGAGCCTCCACCTTTTCTTTCATAGAGCCTAAACGCTTGTAAAGGCAAACCTTAGGCCCTGCATGAATGTTTGAGGTATGGTGTGAGAACATCAAATCATGATACTGTCTGTCAGTTCCAAGATGCATTTCAACATTATCAACAAATTCCAGCATATCTGCAGGCTTTAAAGGCTCTTGGCTTTTCTGGTAGAATCCCAATGGGAAACGTTCAAATATGTCCAGGTTATGTGATTCGTCGTCGATTTCCTCTGGGTCTATACGTGTGGATAAAACCAAAGGAGCATCCATACTTCCACCACGGGTACTAGGAAGATATGATTTGGAGAAGTTGATTAGAGCATCAAGAAGCAATAGGACAGAATCTTCGTCACTGTCACAGTTTCTCCTTTTTGCAGAATGGAAATAAGGGTGTGCATAACAGCCCAATGCCTTAGTGAATCCTACAATACGGCCCAACACCCCTGCTGATGTGTGAGGTGCAAGACCTGCAATGAGATGGCCGATAAGGTCATATTTGTCCTCAACATTATAGAACCGGTCCATTCCATAATACTTTTCCAATAGATCGTCAACGAAATTAGCTACACCTACAAGGTAATCGCCACAATTGTCTGAAACTACAATATCCTGAACCTTCAGTTCAATTATCTGGTCATCGCTCACTATTTCCTGTCCATAGCAGTCATGAGTATATCCCATTTCGATTAATTTTGGAACAGTAACGCCAATTTCCCTTGGAATGAAGTGGGTAAGAGGCAAGTCTGTAGAGTCATGACGAATGGTTCCTTCCTTAAATGTGAAGACACCATTTTTCGCACGAAGAATACCTTTTTCTAAAGGTTCAGGGAGCTTATCCTCTGAAATAAGACCAATTACACCTTTAACCTCATCAACCTTACGAACTCCAATGTTATTTGAAGCCTTTGATAGCATGGTGGACAGGTTAATGTCCTTTTGACTTGCTTTGGTGATTTCAGTTGGAGCGCCGCAGTGAGGGCAAATTGCCATGAATGAGCTTAATCCACAATCAGGGTTTGTGCATTGTCTTCTTGCAATTTCAACATTGATTTTTCTCTTTTTGGCAGCTTCAGCCACTAGACGTCTGCTTCCTCCATTGTTTCCAATTGGGAAAAGGACATGAGGAGCAGGGCGCATCATCCTTTCCTTAGACTTTTCAGGACGTCCTACCCTTGTGCCTATATAGCATGGAGCCTTATCCATAATCTCAAAGTCGATGTTTTCGTTGAGTATGTCAACAACCTTTGACTTATAATGGTCATCATCAAGGTATTTGGAATAATCTATTGTTTTAACTTCAGATGATAAGTCCCCATCATTATCTTCTAATGCAGAGCCGTTTCCAACGGTTTTCATTAGGGCATAAGCATGATCCCTATCAATGACTACCTTTTTATCAATCAGCTTATGAACCAATCCCAATATCTCAAGGATTCTCTTTTGAGGAGCCAAATCAAGAATTAAATCCTCTCCATTCAAGTAGTCAGTTGACAGATAATCCCTTTTAGTGTCTAGCCATTCATTCAGATAAGCCAAGTCCTCACGGGATATGTCATTATAATAATATGTGTATTCAGGGTGAAGTGGAACACTAAAGTCATATGAGATTCTAAAGGCCTCTTCGGCAGTATAACGCTTTTTCTCAAGGAAATTAAGATTGAAG
Source organism: Methanobrevibacter ruminantium M1 (assembly GCF_000024185.1). Classification (NCBI taxonomy): domain Archaea; kingdom Methanobacteriati; phylum Methanobacteriota; class Methanobacteria; order Methanobacteriales; family Methanobacteriaceae; genus Methanobrevibacter; species Methanobrevibacter ruminantium. The sequence goes on along the minus strand of NC_013790.1, from coordinate 376,155 downwards.
CTTTCCCTATCAAAGTCCATATACTTTGAAGAGTCTTCATGTGAGATGAAATGTTCAATGCTTAAATCGATTCCTCTCTCTATAAGATAGTCATAAAGCTCGCTGTCATTGGAGAATGATTTGTATTTGTCGCTGTTTCTTATGCACTCAATCCACCATTCCTCACACCAGCAAGAGCCTAACATAGGCTGGTTGTTTCTTAAGAATTCGCCGAATGCAACAAGCATGTCTCCTAAAAAGAGTATTTCAACCACTTTTCCCTTGACTTCCCTTGCATCAGCTATGGAATCTAATCTGCGAACCTCACCAGACTTTAATTTTACTGTAGGCCCTTCAATGGAATCAACTGGAACTACACAGTTACCCTTTCCAGGCCTTTCTATCTTAAGTTGAGTTCCGACAGCTAAAAATTCCAATAGTTCCATAGTTGCCGGATGAACCCCCATTGTAGCAAGGCCAGTGTTTCTAGATCTTCCATATCTTAGTCTGAAACCGCCCTTTTCAGAAGGGTATCCTAAAACAGGCCTTCCTCCAATGATATCGTGGGCGTATTTTGAATGGGCAAACAATTCATCCTTATCAATAATATTATCGTCGATTTCCTCAACGATTTCTTCAGTTTCCTCTTCTGACTTTTCTTCCTCTTGAGATGAGCCGATACCTTTAGCATACTCTGCTAAAAATTCCCAGCTATCCAAATTGAGTTTTTTAGAGATTTTTAGAATTTTCTTGGACTTTTGAATAACCCCTTCAACCATCGCAAGAAGGGCTCCTCCCCTAATGTTATTGGTCTCTACACGAGGAAGGTCCCTGTGGGAAACTTCAATCTGGTCGGTAGGCTCTCCGCTGACTTCAACAGGAATGCTTCTTGCTGCAAACCTTACTTCCTCTGGAGTCGGAGAGTATTGAAGGTTTGTTACTTCAGATTCGTAAAGCTCTACCTCTTCCACATATCTTTCAATCTCATCATCGGTAGGCTTGAATCTGTCAAGTCCAGTAGCTACACGTATTTTATCACCAAGGAGAACGGATAATGCTGCTGCAGTACCTCCTGCACTACGAATAGGTCCTGCAAAGTATACTGCCACATATTTTGTGCCATCTGAATTACTTTTAATCTTTACACCTGAAATACCTTCCAAAGGCGCTGCAACCACCCCTTCAGTGATGATAGCAAGTGCTGTACGAAGGCCTTGATCTGCAAAAGCCTGTTTCTCAGCTTCAAGCTTTGCTCCAGTTTCGCTAGACTCTTGAGATGCAATCTCAGCTGCAATTTCAAATGCAACCTCTTCACGAGATATGCCAGTAGCCTCTAGCTCTTTAATACGTCGAGCTATGCCTTTAGGACCTACAAGCCCTTCCACACGCTCTGCTAAATCCTTTGCCACTGGAATCTCTGTTTCAAGCTCTACATCAAAACCCTTAGATCTTGCTTCATTTGCTATCTCGTAGAGACGTTGTGTTTCACTTTCCAATCTTTCAAAATAATCCATTCCAGAATCCATTATAATCCCTTTTGTAAAATAAACGTGTATACATAAATTATTGATAAATATAAAGTCATTTATATGCTGAATATTCTTATTTCAAGCAGTTTTTTAAAATTTAATCTTAATAAAAAAATATTAATTTTTTATTATTTCATCTAATATTATATTGGAATTGAAATCTTATAATATTTTTCATAGATGAAATTTTTCAATTAAAAGCATACTATTTTTAATGAAATTCATCTCTTAAAAACCTTTTGAAAATGCATATTATATTATAAAATTTCTATTTAAAAAAGATTACCAGAGCATTTGAAAACTAATAATTTCTTAGGCCAGAACAATTTTAAGATTTTTTAATTGAACAATATGCGCAAATAAATATAAAATAATAGAAGTTCAATAAATAAAACTTAAAATGTTAAGGTTAATAGTTAAAAGACCTAAAATAGACAATAAGTGATTAAAAAACCTAAATAGACTAATAAATAGTTAAAAGACCTAAAATAGACTAATAAGTGATTAAGATACCTAAAATAGACTATTAATTAGTAAAAAATAAAATAAAAAAAGTATAGTAAGAATAAGATAAAAAGAATAAAAAAAGTAGGTATATAAACAGATTGTTTATATGGAGTATCTTAAAATGAAACAAAAGATACCGAGAATAACTGTTAAAGCAATAACGTATTCTGGAGCTATCTTTGGACCTACACTTTCGTCATCAAAGTATCTTACTAAACCTGCCCCACTCATAGGCATACTGTATTTATCATCTTTCTTTGCCATAATATCACAATAAAAATAATTTAATTCTTTAGATAATAATTTTATACAATAATTTTTATAATTAAATCAATATGAAATTAGTTTAATAAAAATCTATAAAATAATCATATCATATTTTCAAGTATTATATATTTTTATAATTTCTTATATTAAAACTTTTAGTTTTTTGAAATTTAAAAAGAAAAAATATTGAAAAAATGATTCCTATCGCAAAGGATCCTTTTTTCTTTAATTCAAATATCTTTTATTTAATCCCTATCCAAGGTAACCGCCATAGACAACAAGCAATATAACAGATATGGCAAATGCAACTATCCAAACAAGAGCATTCCAAGATAAAACTTTAGATCCATCCAATGGTGGGATAGGCAATAAGTTAAATGTTGCCAAGAAGAAATTAATTCTAGTTCCAAGCAAGCAAATCAAAGCTATGATATAGCCATTATAATCAGTGACCTGACCTAATGAATTTAAAATACCTAAAAAGATCAATCCAAGGACTATATTGACTGCAGGACCTGCAAGTGAAACCAAACCATTCTCAGACTTTTCCATTCCTTGACTGTATATGACAACTGCTCCTGGAGCTGCAAAGATGAATCCGAAAAAGGAACTTACCAATGCAATGACAAGTCCAGTTGGCCATAATTGATATTCTGCCCAATATCCATAGTGCATAGCTGCAAACTTATGCCCTAATTCATGAAAGATGAATCCGGCACCTACTCCTATTGCAACTATTGGAAATATGAATAGAATTCCATTAAAATCACGATTTGAATAAAGAATAGAGAATGCCAAAGCAATTACAATGAATGATATTATTAAATCTCTTATTTCTTTTCCAGTAAATTTTAACATAAACATAGATTATACTAATATTTTATATATACTTTATGATTAATTCTTGAAATATTAAAAATAAATAGGGATTTGAAAAATAGTTTAAGATAATAAAATAGCATAATGAAGAAAGCCCTAGAAACTATTCTTTAAAAGATTTAGCACTCCCATACTAGCTCTGAAGGCTATTCTTTAAAAGATTTAGGCCACTCTAATACAATAGCTCTAAAGAGCACAAAATTACTTATAATGGCCAAAATGATTATTAAAGCAATGACAATGCTATTTCCATGAATGAAATTCTCTATTCCAATAAGGGCCAGCAAAAAGGAAATGAGATTGTTAATGAAATGAGCCAAAATAGGGACTAATACATTCCTGGACTTGACATAAAGAATGGAAACGCAGATTCCAAAGAGAATAGCTCCCAATATTCCTCCAAAGTTATGACAAATTCCAAATAAGACTGAGGAAATCAAGATAGCAAGTGTCAAATTGTCAAGCTCAAGATTGAATCTTCGTAAGAAGATTCCTCTAAAGAGAAACTCTTCGATTATTGGAGATAGGATAACTACAGTTATAAGGTAAAGGAGCGTTACATCAAAGCCTAAACCAGTGAAATCACCGAATAAAGGGGCATTAAACTGAATAATGGATATGGATCCCAAATAACTTAATACAAAGTATATTGCAGATACAAATAGTATGTTTGCTAAAACAATAAATAGAATGTGATAAATCTTAGAAACCTTGAATATGCTGTTTAAATCGTTTCTAAAAGCATCTGAAAGAGAAGAGTTATTTACTGAATTAGAATCCCTATTCGAACTTGAATTATAATTAAAATTTGAACTAGAATTCTTTTTAGAGATAGAATTAAATTTATAAATAAAAAATAGAAGCATTACAAGATAAAGGATAAATTTAAAAAATAGACTTCCCAAATGAAAGTCAAATATCATTGGAATTAGAGTTAAGACCAAAATAACTAATAAAAAGAAGGATAGAACCTTAATTATGGATAGTTTATCTAAATAATCTGTTAAATTAATCATATTAATCACTTAACACCTCTAAATTCATCTTATTTCTAAAACTTAAATTTAAATTTATTTTCATCCAACTTTAATAAAATAGTCTATATATTAATTAATATAAAATGATATATAAATTTATTATACTGCCCTTTTTTTTGAAAAATTTATCTTTTTAAAACAATTCATTTCTAAAACTACCTATAATAATTTCTAAAACTATCTAAAATCATTTCAAAAACTTCTAAAATCATCTCAAAAATCAAAGCAATTAAAATTTTAAGGATTGAAATCATGTCCAATAACTATCTTCCAAAAAAGCTAGAAATTAAATATTCTCATCAAATCGATGGAACAAAGTCAATTAAGCTATTGAATGGCACTCTTTTAGTGAATAATCCAAATCCAGAATTAATAGATATAAATCAAATAGATGAAGAAAAGTGGATTGAATTTTGGGATGCCGTTGAAAAGATAGGCCTTTGGGACTTGGAGGAAGTCTATGAAAGCTGCACATTAGATGGAGGATTCACCTGGAAGATAGAAATAGAATATGGCAATCGAGAAATTAATAGCTATGGAGCCAATATGGAGCCTAAAATAATTATGGGAGATAAGGTTTATTCTGTTTTAGAAGAGTTATATAAATCCATTGAAGAATTAATCTCTTTAGATTGATTTATATGTGAAATTATGAAAAATAAGAGTTAAATAATAAAAATAAGAAAAAATAGAAAGAAAATAAGAAAATTAGGGATAAAAAAATAATTTGGAAGAAAAATAAAAAAAATAAAAAAACTATGGATAAAAAAATAAAAGAAAATAAAATTCAAATAAGAATTTTATTATCTTTTAAAAGAATCATCACCCCCATTCATCCAAATAATAATTATATTCCTATTTGAAAGAAGCAGAGTCTGCCATTTGCTTTAATAGATCTAAATCATTACCACAAATAATAATCAATTGATCTTTTTTAGGATTCTTTAAGCAAAGAGAATAGTCTGCAAATTCAGAATATGAATTCATGACTGAATCCACATCAGCATTTACGTCCACTGTCTCATTGGAAGACCCGCCAGAGACTTTTACTCCTTCAGAACTTATGGAAACATTCTGACCATCGGAATCAGAAACATAGATTCCATTTTTGGAAAATGATACATTTGCACTAGAATCTTCTATGTTAACTCCATCATCGGAAAGATGGATATTTGAATCACCATCTCCAAAGTTCATATCAGAGCCAGAGGAGCATAAATCACCGATAAAGCTCCAGAACTCATCTGAAGATGTGCTGGCATCTGGAGCATTCCATTCAGCATCATAATTATTCTTAACTATGATGTAATTGTCATTTTCTTCAACAACTTCCCCACTGCTATTTAAATCATCAATCACATCGGAAATAAGATTTGAATCAGAAGAAGAGTCCTTAAAGTACAATACAGAAACAACACCATCAGTATTATTTCCAATATTGTCAAAAACTTTCATTGCAAAGTTAACATTACCAGCAGCAATATTTGAATATGCATCTTGCTGGAAGTCTGTACCTTCTGGAATACCTATTTTAAAGGTATTATTAAAATCTTTTTCTGTTAATTTATATTCTGCTGCCCCCACACTTGAAACAAGAATTGTAAGAACAAATAATAGAGATAAAATCCCTAAAACTCTTGAATTAAACTTCATTTTATCACCATTTACATATTATAATTTTTAAACTAATTCTAAGCAATTAAACTAATAAACTAATTCCAAACCAAAATTGAAAGTTCTAAACTAATTCTAAGCAATTAAACTAATAAACAATTCCAAACCAAATATAGTAGTTCTAAACTAATTCTAAGCAATTAAACTAATAAACTAATTCCAAACCAAAAATATTAATTCTAAACTAATTCTAAGCTAAAACCAATAAGATTACTCACTAATAGCCTCCTTATAAACAGATCCAAACATTCTGCCTAAAGCAATACTGATATATGGACTTAATAACAAACCAGTCAATATAGAACTAACAAGAGTTGAAACCAATGCAGAATCGAACAATATGCCAATTCCAGTAGATATTGCTCCGAATATCATTCCAAAGAACATTGAAATTATTGCAATTACAATGAAAGCAAATATCAAGGCTCCGATAAATCTTCCCCAGCCCATATTTGAAATTATATCAAAGATCTCACTAAATTGGAATGCAGACTTAAGACTGTCATTTTCAACCATATGTGAGATTGCAATGACTTCAATAAGATAAATGAATATTGCAACAATAAATGAAACAAAAAGCAATATAAGTCCAAACATGTTTACAGCTTCACCTGAAGCCTCATTAACCATCAGCATCAATCCAAGGATGAATATAAGAGCTGGCACAATGGAATAAACAATTCCAACAATTAATGTGCGTAATCCGTTCTTAAGGATTGCAAATATATTGCCAAAGTCTGGAAGTTCGTATCTTCCATCTATTGCATATTTAATAACATCATATATGTATCCTGAAGTGAAAAGGAACAAAATGAATGTTACAATCCATGACAGGAAAATTAAAGCTGAATTAGATGGAGGAATTGATGCAAACATTCCATTAACTGAGGTATATGGGGAGGCATTGACCATAAGGGTCATGGAATCATAAACCACATACTGTGTGAAAAGGGAAATGAGCCCAGAGATGAGGAATATTAGCCCAAGAATCAATACCTTTCTAGTGTCATTGAATGGATATTTAAGTCCTTCCTTTATAATGTCTGTAATGCTAGCCATAAACTCACCAAAATAACTAAAATTAGATTTAATGAAGGTTATATAATAATCCAGCAACTCTTGATTGCATAATCAAAATATAAGGACTTACAATGAATAGCATTAAGAAGTAACCTAAGATAATTCCTGCAATGAATATGCCTCCTGCTGCAGTATAGGACCCTAAGGTTCCAGTGATTATTCCAAAGAATCCGAATACAAAGAAGAGCAATAGTCCAACAATCATAAAGATTGCAGTGCAAATAATAGCCAATCCAATATATGCCCCTACGCTTCTTACAACGCCGACGGACTGTATGATTTCAATAATCTCCTTAATGTCAAATGCCTTTGCCAATGCGCCGTCGTAATTAGCCATGTTTGCAACTCCAAACATGCTCATCACATAAGCGCCGATTATGGCTAGAAGAGTAATAATAGAGCCAAATGCCATCAATACAGATTCGCCATATCCTCCAATAGCGCTGGAGACTAAAGCAAAGACCATGAATATTATTATTGGAACCAGCGCATATCCCAGATAGACCAGGCAAACCTTTATGCCGTCAACAAACATGCCAATCACATCATCAAATTCTGGCAATGGATCGTTACCGTTAATCATCCCTTCTACAGAGACCTTTGTAACCCTGTAGGAATAGCCGTAAATCAAGAACATTGGAAGGAAAAGGAAACTTAAGAAATAACATACTCCAATAATCAATAAAGTTTTTAAATCCTTAGCCGAATATTCTAAAGAATCTTTATATATGTCTAATATCAACAAAATCATCCCCTAAATAAATTATATAAAAATTAAGATTTTTTAAAAAATTATAATCAAATTTGACAATGACTAGTCAAGTTTAAATTAAATCAATAATCATTATTCAAATTTAAAATTTTAATCAAAGCTAAACAGAAATTCAAAATCATTATTCAAATTTAAAAGTCAAATTTAAACTGAAATTTCATCATCATCAAATTTAAATACGTCCTCAATACTTAGATAGGAATCTACATCGTCACCATAAGTGGCTTTATTTAGAATCCTTGTTATATTATATGCTAAAAGTAAAGAGGGATTATATCGTCCATTTTCTAAAGCATTAATCGTTTGACGAGTTACTCCAGCAGATTTTGCTAAATCCTGCTGACTCATCTTAACCTCCTGCCTTAGATATCGTATTATTGTTTTCATATGATCACTTTAAACAATTTGGATAAAAAATATGGAAAATGTAAAAATATATTACATTTGTTAAAAATATATTCCACATGTTAAAATTATATTACATCATATATAAATCTTTCGACAATTTTGTAAAATATGGAAAAATTTGGAATTAAAATTAGAAATTTTTGGTGAAATATCAAAAATGTTTAATCAAAATAAAATTTTAATGAAAAATATAAAAATAGTAAAACTAAGAAAAAAAATAGTAAAACTAAAGAAAAAAAGAGTAAAAAAAGTAAAAAAGTAAAAATAGTGTTTAAATTAATTAAAGCACTATTCAGCCAGTAATTTACCAATCTCCTTATATAAATAAAGAATTATTAATAATCCAGAAATAATGGAAATGAGTAAAGTCAATGGCAATACAGGCATTTGGAAAACAATTGCATCCAATGCAAATAAGTCCCATACTGTAAATATAAGATTGTTCAGGAAATGAACAGACATGCCCATTAATATATTATCTGTTTTAAGATAAAGAACACACATACACATTCCAAATACAAATGCACTTGTCATTCCGCCGAATTCATGACCTATTGCAAATAGGAATGAAGAGATTAACATAGCCGGAAGAATGCCTGTTCTAATCTTTAACCTATTGAATAAAACTCCCCTAAAGACCAATTCTTCAAGAATTGGAGCGATTATAATGGAAGTGAAAGATTCAAATAGAAAAACTGCAGGATCAATAGCAGTAGGAGTAAAATCAAGGATAGAAACCCACTCCGAATCAGCTAAAGTAAGGTATGCATCGAAAGTGGAAAATATAGCCAAGACTAAAAAAGCAAACAACATATTGATAATGAGCACATAAAGAATTTCACGACTGTTGTCCCTTTCAAATAGTTTATTGAAATCCTGTTTTAGACCAGAGGTACCTTTTAAAGCATAAAGGAAGAAAATGAATAAGAAGAATACAAAAACCATCAAAGCCAAATCATCATAACTATCCATAACTGGAAATATGATTAAGAGGGCTATGGATAAAATAAAAGCAATGACAATACCTACTAATAATTCCCTAAGCTTAATTGTTCTTAATCTAACATTGAAGTCTGTTACATTAAAATCCATACTTTTCCTCCTATTTGCTAATTAATTTTATAAAAATAATTTATAGAAATAATATAAATGAAATTTTTACTAAATGAACAATTTTTATAGAATATAATTATAAATTAAGTTTTTACTATAAACAATTTTTTAGAATATAATTAATTAATTTATTAAATTATTTAAATTTATTTAATTTTCGCTTATCCAAAAATAAACCTTCATTTCAGCTTTATAGAGAAATAAAATATATACGCCGGAACAAATACTATTGAAAACAACAAGACTATGACAGTGAAATCCATAAACGGACCTCCTAAGAAGAGATCCCCTATTGGAGTGTATACTATCACATAAGACAATAGATTATAGAGGAAGTGTGCAAACATGTTTATCAATAGATTGTCTGTTCTCAAATAGAGAATGCATAAGCACATTCCAAATAGGCAAGTGTAAATTATATGAGCCAAATGGTCTGGATAATTGAAATGGCATAATCCAAAGATGATTGAAGATACCACCACTCCAAATATAACTCCTTTTCTTATCTTAAGCCTATTGAATAAGATTCCTCTAAAGAAGAGCTCCTCTGAAATAGGCGCAATGAAGATTGCTGAAAAGAATTCAAAAAGGAACAAGAGAGGATTTGAAGCCTCATAAGCCAAATCTGAAACTGGAAGAGCTAATAAATTGATATTATTAAACATAGCATCAAAACCAGCAAGATGCTGCTGTATAAAGAAAGCCAAGAGCATATTTGGTATGACTATCATAATGACCTTAAACAGATTGGAGGCCTTGAATACACCGTATATGTCATCTTTAAACCCATGTGTCCCGATGGAGGCTATTGCAAAGAAGACCATCATATACAAGAAGAATATGATATACTCTGCCTCTCCAGAGTAGATTCCAAAATAATCGCATGTAAATCCGGTTAAAAAGAATGCTACAACAAGAGCTATGACTACTTCCCAAATACGTATTGTCCGGAGCCGTACATTAAAATCCTTTACGCTGAAATCCATATTCATCCCCTTTAAAAATATTATAAGTTTTTAGTTTAATAATGATTATTCAATTAGAAAATAAATTTTAGTTTAATAATATTTTCTATATAAAATAATTTTCTTTAGTTAAATTAATAATAATAATTTAATTTAATTATTTATAAATTTTTATAAAACAAAATCAAATGTTGAAATTTTTATCATCAAAGATTATAAAATTGATAAAATATATTTAATCTAAAATTCAAAAATAAGAATGTATATTCTAAATATATTTTTTTATTATAATTTTATTTATTTTTTATAATAATTTAAATCCAAATCAAGGCCTAAACGTTATAATCGTGATTTAAAAAGGCCTTAAAATAATTTAGAAATATAATATGCTTAACTATAAACTATAAAGCAAAAATTAATATTTATTCTATTAACGAAAGGATAGGAGAGTTTAAATGGCAATACATCCAATTGAATTTAGATACGGAACTCCAGAAATGAAAAGAATCTGGGAGCAGGAAAACAAACAGCAAAGAATGTTAGATATTGAATCTGCATTGGCTCAAGCTGAAGGTGAGCTTGGAATAATTCCAAAGGAATATGCAGATGAAATCAAAGCAAAAGCAAGCATTGAATATGTAACCTTAGAGCGCGTAAGTGAAATTGAAGCTGAAACCAAACACGATATCGCTTCCCTATCAAAAGGATTAAGCGAAGTATGTGAAGGTGAGGCTGGAGAATACGTTCACTTTGGAGCAACCTCTAACGATATTGTAGACAGCTCTAACTCATTGCTTTTAAAAGACTCCATTGAAGTTTTAGAAGAAAAAATCGAAAGATTAACCAAGATAATTCTTAAATTAGCAGATGAAAACAAAACAAAGGTATGCATAGGCCGTACACACGGACAGCATGCACTTCCAACCACCTACGGCATGAAATTTGCAATCTGGGCCGATGAATTGCACAGGCAATATGACAGGTTGCAGCATGCAAAGGACAATGTATGTCTTGGAATGATGGATGGTGCTGTGGGAACCACTGCAGCTCTTGGAACCCAAGGATGGGAAGTTCATAAGAAGGTATCTGAAATTCTTGGCCTTAAGCCAGCCCCAATTACAAACCAAGTCCTTCAAAGGGATAATCATGTAGAGTTCATAGCTACCCTTGCAAACATTGCAACAACCCTTAGCAAAATAGCTCTTGAAGTTAGAAACCTACAAAGAACTGAAATTCAAGAGTTAGGAGAATATTTCGACCCTGAAAAGCAAGTTGGAAGTAGTACAATGCCACATAAGATGAACCCAATTACAGCAGAAAGAATCTGTGGTGTTGCTAGAATAGTAAAATCATATGTAAATGCAGCTATGGAAAACAACCCTCTCTGGCACGAAAGAGACCTTACAAACTCTTCCTGTGAAAGAATCATGTTCCCTGAAGCTTGCATTCTTACAGATTACATCTTAAACCTTACAATCAAGCTTATGAACAATCTTATCTTCTATGATGAAAACATTGAAAGAAACCTTAATTTCACAAATGGGCTCATCATGGCTGAAAGATTAATGGCAGAGCTTACAAGAGCTGGAATGGGTAAGCAAACAGCTTATGGGGTCGCTAGAAAGAATGCGATAAAAGCAAATAAGGAAAAGCTTCTCCTTGCAGACCTTATCCTTGAAGACCCTGATGCAAGTCAATTCCTAAGCAAAGAGGACGTTGAAAGAATCATGGACCCTCACACTTATATTGGTTCTGCACCAATCATAGTAGATGAGATTCTAGAAGCTTCTAAAGACTGGTTCTAGCTTCAAACTTTTAAAAAAAGTTTGATCAAAATTTTTATTTAGGGTTAAGAGCAATTACTCTTAACTTTATTTATATTTTATTAGTTCTAATTTTAACTTATTAATTTTACTTATTTTAACTTATTTATAACCTTTTTTAACTTATTTATAACCTTTTTTAACTTATTTATAACCCTTTTTAACTTATTTTAACTTATTTATCCTATCAAACTATTTTATTATTCAATCAATGATTGATTTAAAAACTAATTTTCTTCACTAAAGAATTTCCTTTATTCGATTTATATATCCACAAAATAAAAGTTTATTTGATGATGAAAATTCATCAAGATGAAATAGCTGTGTAGTGCCAAGTCAGGTCTAAGGCAGCGGACTTAGGATTCGTGGAGTTAGTCTCATCATGGGTTCAAATCCCATCGCAGCTATGAAGATTTAAAAATCTTCTTGAAAGAAATTATTTTCAAATAATAACTTTCAATAAAGCAAAAACTTTATTCAATTTATATATAAACCAAAACAGACAATAGAATAGGAAATATCCGAAAAGGAATTTCTAAAAGATTGTAAAAAGATCTTATCAAAAGGAAAGGCCCAAGTAAAGCAAAAACTTTATTCAACTTATATATACACAAAACAAAAGTTTAATTGATGATGAGAAAAATTATCAAAAGTAAATAGCCGAGTAGCTAAGCTTGGTAAGGCACTGGACTTAAGATCCAGGGAGTTAGTCTCCTCATGGGTTCAAATCCCGTCTCGGCTACTGGAAGATAAAAATTATCTTCATGGAAAAAACAAAACAACGAAAAAACAAAGAAAACGTGATAAAATGAAAATTCATAGTAATAATAATTTTATTAATCCCAAATCTTCTATTGAAGGAGATTATAGCAGCAGACAGTCACAAGATAGTGCCTGCAGCTATAATTGCCCTATTGGTGAAGATGTGGTAGACAGGTTTGTGTTGGGATCATAAAAGAAAATTCTATACCCAAAAAACAAACACCAACACCAAACCATATATACCAACCATTCACCACACAGTTATAGTTTATTTGGGAAAAATAATTCCTAAAACAGTTCTAATAAAACGTATTTTTACAATTAAGTTAAAGGATTTTTAAGTTTCAGGATTTTGAAATCTAAAATCAATGATTTTAATCATTAAAATTAGCAAAGTCAACTCCATTAATTTATATTTTGATAAATCGATTGATTTTAGAGACGCAATCATCTAAAAAATCATTTAAAATTCAGTTAATGCAATTAATTCACAAATATTCATAACACACACCTATAACTTAATTAGCCTTTAACTTAATTTATCACTACTAATTAGATTTTTGGGGCATTAGCTAAGCGGGAAAGCGACAGTCTGAAGATCTGTTCATCGCTGGTTCAAATCCAGCATGTCCCATTTAAATAAGTTTAAACTAAAAAAATTTACTGAACCCATTAATTAGTTTTAAACTATATTTAATCAATTAGGAATATATTCTCTTTAATATCTCAAATTTAATGTTTTTCCTCCTATGTACTAATAAAGATCTCAACCATAATTACAACTCCATGAGAATATATTCCTTTAACTCTCTGTGTAGCAAAGTGGTTATGCGGCGGTCTGTAGAACCGTTTATGGGGGTTCGAATCCCTCCGCGGAGACTTAACATCTTCTTGACAAATTCAGGAATGTGTTTTTTAAAAAAAATCCAGAAAGAATCAAAAATATATTAAAATTATGGGATTGTAGTGTAGTGGTCTAGCACCGTCGCTTTGGGAGCGACAAACTCAAGTTCAAATCTTGGCTATCCCATCAATTAGTTCTATGGTGTAACTGGCAATCATTCCGGGCTTTGGACCCGGAGATTCCCGTTCGAGACGGGATAGAACTATATGAAGATGGATTTCTTCATAAATTTAAAAAAAAAAATATAAGTTTAACTCCTTAAAATGAATTTAAACTAATGAAATAAATTTTAGCCAATTTCGGTAATAAAAGAAATAGAAAGTAAATAAATTTTAAGGAAAATTTCATAAGTTACAGCTTAAATTACAAGCAGGTCGAAATAATTTAAAAAGCTTCTCAACTATATGAAGATTAATTAAATTAATCTTATGGAGCTATAGCTCAATGGCAGAGCGTTTGGCTGACATCCAAAAGGTTATGGGTTCGATTCCCTTTAGCCCCACTCTTTTAAATTATTAATGCAGTGATTTAAGCTTAAATCGGTTCTATAGTTTAACAGGTAAAACAACTGGCTGTTAACCGGCAGATAGGAGTTCGAATCTTCTTAGAACCGCTTAAGATATTAATCTTAATAAAATATGCAATATTTGTCACCTTGTGCAGGGTTGGAGGTAATAGCTCCAACCCTTTAGTAAATTGATAGGGGCCTGTGGCTAAGTCTGATCAAGGCGTCCGGCTTTTAACCGGAAGATCAGGGGTTCAAATCCCTTCAGGCTCACTGCTTCTATGGGGTAATCGGCAAACCCATCGGACTTTCGATCCGATAATCCGGGTTCAAATCCCGGTAGAAGCACTAAACTGGCGTGGTGGCCTAGCTCGGTAGGGCGGAGGGCTGCTAATCCTCTGCGATAAAACGCTCATGGGTTCAAATCCCATCCACGCCGTTAGAAAAACAACAATTTGAGTGATAAATAATTCTGCCCTATAAAATTTATCAATTTGGTCTGTGGCCAAGCATGGTAAGGCGCTTGTCTGATATGCAAGTGATCGAGGGTTCAAATCCCTTCAGACCAATTTCAAAAATCATGTCTCTGTAGTATAGTGGCCTAGTATCCATGGTGGTCAGCCGTGGTACCCGGGTTCGAATCCCGGCGGAGGCGTTAAAATAAAATAAAAACGTTGAATCAGATAATCAATGAATTATTCCATTATTATCTTCATTATCTTTCTTATGGATGCATTGGTGTTAATGGCTAGCATACAAGTCTGTGGAGCTTGTGGAAAGGGTTCAAATCCCTTATGTGTCCCTATGGTAATGTGACCGACTAGAAAGGTGGCTGTTTGCAAAGCAGTTTATTTCGGTGCAATTCCGGACATTATCTCTTAAAAAATTATGGATCTATAGCTTAACGGAAAAAGCATCTAGCTACGGACTAGAAGATTGTGGGTTCAAATCCCATTAGGTCTATTTCTGCTTTAGTACTGTAATTGGCAACACCCGCCCCTTCCAAGGGTGAAATCTGGGTTCGAATCCCAGCTAAAGCACTTTCATATATAAAAAAAAATACTGGGCCTGTGGTCTAATTGGTATGACGTCTCCCTTGCGAGGAGAAGACTTTGGGTTCGACTCCCAACTGGTCCATCTGCTTTAGTGTTGTAATTGGAAACAAACACCTCTTCTAAAGGTGAATTCTGGGTTCAAGTCCCAGCTAGAGCTTTAAAAAAAGAAGATATAGTTTAACGGCAAGAATGCTTGGCTCCAGACCAAGAGATGAGAGTTCGAATCTTTCTATCTTCATTTAAATCTTTAAGTTAAAAAAGCTTAAAGGTTTAATATTTCCCTCTTAAATTAAAAAGATTGATCTTATTTCATAAATATAAGATTAAAACTATTTTTACTAGATAAATAAGATTAGTCTTTTCCCATAAATTTAAAAGATTGATCTTATAAAAAGATTAATCTTTTCCCCTTAAATTAAATTGCCATGATGACTGAGTCAGGCTTAAGGTATCCGCCTTGAGAGCGGACGTATGAAAGTACCAGAGGTTCAAATCCTCTTCATGGCGTTAAATAACATTAAAAGGAATTAATTGAAATATAAATTAAAATTTAAATTAAAACTAAACTATAAATTTGAATTGACACTGAAATTAAAATTAAAACTTTAAATTAAATGCTATGGTGACTGAGTCAGGCTTAAGGTGTCCGCCTGGAGAGCGGATGTGCGAGAGCACCAGAGGTTCAAATCCTCTTCATAGCGCTTACTATTTTTTAAAACTTATCTAAAAAGCTCAAAAAACAACTATTTTTAAAGAAATCTAAACTAGTCTTAAAAAACAATAATAAAAACTTAAAAAACAACAATAAAAACTTAAAAAGCAACAATAAGTATTTTTATAAGTTTCCACCAATATTTAAACATGTTTAGAAAAATGAGAAGAGCAAAACAAGAATTATCCAAAGAGGAATGTATCGATATCCTAATTAACGAACCTCGTGGAGTCTTAGCAGTTTTAGGAGATGATGAATATCCTTATGCAGTTCCATTAAGTCATGTCTATGTAGATGGAAAGATATACTTCCATGGAACAATAAAAGACAGCCACAAAAGAGATGCAATCAAAAAACACGATAAAGTATCCTTTTGTGTAATGGATAAAGGAACAAAGTCAGATAGTTGGTGGTACACATTCAAAAGTGTTATTGTCTTTGGAAGAATGAAAACAATCAATGACAAGCAAACAAAAATAGAAAAGCTCACCTATTTAGGAAATAAGTTCTTCCCAAGCGAAGAGGAAACAAAAGATGAAATTGATAGGCTTTTGGATGTAACAGAACTGTATGAAATCAGCATAGAGCATATGAGTGGGAAAGTAGTTAAGGAAAAATAAGCAAGCTTTTTTGGCCGAAGGCCAAAAAACCTTGACCAAAAATTTTATTTTATTTAGCATTGACAATATCTTTTATTACTTCACCAGCAATTATTAAACCTGCAACAGATGGGACAAAAGAGATGCTTCCTTTTACCTTTACCTTACCCTTATTTTTATTTATATCACAATCATTAGTGTTTTTTGGAAGCTCCTGAGAATAAACCACCTTACAATCTTTTATATTTCTTTTTCTAAGGTCTTTTTTCATAATTCTGGCAAGAGGACATACTGAAGTCTCATAAATGTCAGCAACCTCAAACATAGTAGGATCCAACTTGTTTCCAGTTCCCATTGATGATATAACTGGAACGCCAAGCTCTTTAGACTTGCAGATAATTGCAATCTTTGCCATGATTGTGTCAACGCAGTCAACGGCATAGGATAAATCACTAGTAATAATGTCTATTTCACAATCTTCCAAATAGAATTCCTTATAAATCTCAACATTTGCATCTGGATTGATATCTAGAATCCTCTCCTTCATGATATCAACCTTACATTGGCCGATTGTCTTTGTTGTGGCAATTACTTGTCTGTTTATATTTGTTTCATCCACCTTGTCATAATCCACCAAGACAAAGTTACCTACACCGCTTCTTGCAAGTCCTTCGCAAACAAAGGAACCTACACCACCAAGACCAAAAATAACAACCTTTGCATTTCTTAATTTTTCCATTCCTTCATTTCCAACTAACATTTCTGTTCTTGAAAACTTTTCATCCATTTCCACTCACCAAAAAATAAATTAAATTATAAAAAATAAATATAACTAAAAAAGAGTTAAATTTAATCAATCATATAATTATTGGGCTTAAAACAATAAAAACTTAATGCAAAAAGAACCATATATCAATATAAATAATGACTATCTGAAAGAACTATATATGAATATAAATAATGACTATCTGAAAAAAGAATAATCATTTAAGTGAGGATTCATATGATTATAGATACACACTGCCATATCTACAATAGCGAAATGGAAAATGCAAAGGAAATAATCAAAGAAGCTCAAAAAAACGACATCTGCCTCATATTAAACGGCACTGATCCCAAAAGCAATAAGGAGATTTTAGAACTTTCAAGCAAATATGATAATGTCTATGGAGCTTTAGGATATTTCTATACTCTTGCAGATGAAATAAGTGATGAAGAGATTGATCTATTGGACAGTCAACTCAATAATGACAAAATAATAGCTGTTGGAGAAATAGGACTTGACTATTACCATACAAAAGAAAATAAGGACAGTCAGAAGGAACTCTTTGAAAAGATGTTAGATCTTGCTGAAAAGCATAAACTACCAGTCATAGTCCATTCTAGAAAGGCATCACAAGACACCTATGACATACTAAAGAATCACAATGCAGTTGGATCCCTTCATTCTTACCAAGGTTCAGCAGAAATGGCAAGGGAATTTGTTAAATTAGGCTTTTATATAGGAATAGGAGGGACAATCACCTACAAAAACAGCAAGAAAATAAGAAAAGCAGTAAATCAAGTAGGAATTAGCCATATACTTATAGAAACAGATTCACCATATCTTCCACCAGAAGATAAAAGGGGAGAGAATAATACACCACTGAACTTAAAATACATTATAGAAGAATTAGCAGAAGAATTAGATATTAAAGAAGAGAAAATCATTGAAATAACAACAGAGAATGCAAAGAAACTGTTTAAAGTATAGTCTTAAAATTAGTTTAAAAAAGCCCATAGCAAAAATAATAAATCAAGCATTAAGTATTACTAAAAAGACAAATAACTATAAAAAAGCACCCTATGAAAAAAATAGAAAAAACATCACCTAAAAGATAAAATAACCCTAAAATAATCAACAAATAGAAAAAAAATAGAAAAAGTATCCCTAAAAGATAAAATAATGAGAAAAAAATAAAAAAATAGAAAAAGTATCCCTAAAAGATAAAATCATGATAAAAAAAAATAAAAAAATAGAAAAAGTATCCCTAAAAGATAAAATCATGATAAAAAAAAATAAAAAAATAGAAAAAGTATCCCTAAAAGATAAAATCATGATAAAAAAAAATAGAAAAATAAAATAAAAAAAAAGAAAAAAGAGTTAGTTTATTTATGCATCAGAGTATAATAAACCAGCTGCCCTATTGGCGAAGAATGTTAGGTATACAGCAAATATACCCAATAAAATTCCTCCAATGAGGCTATTTAATTTATAAACGTATAATAAGATAAAGCATACGATCATTGCAATGACAACTACTATAATAATAGTTGCGAGAAGTTTTATTACACCTACTTTTGATATGTCACCAATAGCTTCACCGATTGCTAAAGCTTCTCCTAAACTATCATATTTAGCTAATCTGCATATTGCCATAAATTCAGCAAATGCGAAGATAATAGAAATTATCATAACAATAAGTACAGTTAATATACCCCTACCTAAGAGAGTAAACAATACCCAAGCAATAATTGCAGGGACAATGTAGTAAACAATGCTGACAATAAGTAATTTAACTGCATTTAAAACTTGTCTTACTAAGTCAATTCCAGGACCGTCATCTCTTCTTTCAATACCAAATTTTACAATATCCAAACCATATCCTGTAATTAATAATGCTCCAATGAGGAGAACTAATACTCCAAGGATACCAAATCCTCCAGCAGCAAGAGCGTTTTTGCCTGTTAGGCTCATAAGTAAGCCCATGAAACTTGCGCCACCTAAGATTCCAGTAATGATTCCAATAATCATATAAATTACTAAAGCTTTAATATTATGTATAGGATATGCAATTGCATCTCCAATTATTTCACTTATATCCATTTTGTTTCACCTTTAATTAAATTAAGTTAAATAAAACATTTATATATATTTTATTAATAATATATAAAGATAAGTATTATTTCAAAATTATAATCCTAATTGATAAGACATCTGCTTCATTTTTTAATATTTTTATGTACAGATGCTCCAAATCATCCATACTCATCCATACTAAAATGAACAATCCCATAATCCCAAAAAAACACATTACCCCATAATCCCAAAAAAATTAATTTACTTTCGTTTAAAAGAAATCCCTAAAGAATTCTAAAAAAATTTACAAAAAATTTTTTTAATCTAAAAATAAATATAATATTGTATAAGGAATGTTAAAAACTTAAGAAATTTCCTCAAGACAATAAGAGTTAAAAAGCAAAATAAATTGTCTAATAGTAAACTCTTAAAAAAAATGCCTTAATAGTTAACTCTTAAAAAAAAAAGATATTGCCTTAATAGCAAACTCTTTAAAAAGCAAAATAAGATTAATAGGGGATAAAATGAAACGCATCCAAGATTATGAAAGGCCTCCTCAAATTACAATTAAAAGAAGCCTAATAATATTTATTTGGAAACATAATAGGAATGTATTTAATTAGCTTTTTTGGATTAGGAGTTAAATTAACCAATTTCAATGATGTTGCACTATTCATCATATTTGTAAGTCTAATCAATGCAATCTTATGGCCTATACTCACCAGAATCCTAATGCCATTTCTCGTTTTATCATTTGGAATAGGGACACTTATTCTAAATGGCCTATTATTAAACTTCTGCGGACCCCTTTTCGGCATAAATGTGGAAGGCCCTGCAATAATTTTAGCTCCACTAGCAATGTCCTTTGTTACAACAGCCCTATCTACAATATTAACCATTGAAGATGAAGGATCCTATTACAGGTCAGTCTATAGGGATGCTGAAAAGAAAAGAAAAGGGGAAGTGAAAGATTATCCGGGACTCATAATCGTTGAGATTGACGGTCTTGCATATGACGTCTTAAAGGAAGCGGTTGATAAGGGATATATGCCTACCCTCAAATCAATGATTGATAATACACATACCCTAAGAATGTGGGAGACAGACCTATCCTCACAAACAGGGGCAAGCCAGGCAGGGATACTGCATGGAAATAATGAAGACATCACCGCATTCAGATGGATTGAAAAGAAAAACAACAATCAGATGATGCAATGCTCTGGAGTGACTCAAGTAACAACATTGGAAGAGAGAATTTCAGATGGAAATGGGCTTCTTGTAGATAATGGAGCCAGCAGATCCAATCTCTTCTCCGGTGATACAGACAATGTAATATTTACATTCAGCAAAATCCTAAACATCCGAAAACTATACAACAAGGCATGGTTTTCAGTATTCTCAAATCCTAGCAACTTTGCCCGTATAGTATGCCTGTTTATTTACGACATGACCTTGGAAATCATATCCCAAATAAAGCACAGCGTAAAGAACATCAGGCCTAGAATCAAACGTGGCATAGCCTATATTCCAACAAGAGCTGCAACCAATGTTTTCATGAGGGAAATCAACACCTCAACATTGATTGGAGACATGATGGTCGGCGACATTGACGTTGCATATTCAACCTATTTAGGATATGATGAGATAGCTCACCATTCTGGCGTTCGCGATGAGGACTCTTGGTATGCCCTTAAAGGAATGAACAAGCAGATAGAGCGTTTAATAAATACAAATAAGTACACTCCTAGAAAATATGAGTTTGTCATTCAGTCAGACCACGGCCAAACAAACGGTGCAACATTCAAGCAGAGATACGGCCAATCCTTTGAGGATTATGTAAAGTCCCTGCTTCCAAAAGAGATGAAGATGTTTGCAAAAATGTCATCAAATGAAGACCATTATGCCGAATCATTCCTTCCTTTTTCAAGAAAGAACGATGATCTGATAGATGAAAAGGATCTAGAAGAGTTAGGAGACTCTGAAGTTATTGTCCTTGCCTCAGGAAATCTTGCAATGATCTATCTAACCCAATGGGACTATAGATTAAGCATAGAAGAGATAAATAAATTCTTCCCAGAACTGATTCCTGGAATCGTTGAAAATGAATATGTAGGATTTATTGTCATCAGATCAGATGAAGGAGACCTTGCAATGGGTAAAAAGGGCATTTACAATTTAGACACTGGAGATATTATAGGAGGAAATCCTCTTGAAGGATTTGGCAAAAACATTGCAAGACACCTTAAAAGAAACAGCTCATTCAAATACACACCGGATATATTGGTAAACAGCTTCTATGACTGTGAAAATGATGAGGTCTGTGCATTTGAAGAGTTGGTTGGAAGCCATGGAGGAGTTGGAGGAAGCCAATCAAAACCATTCATCTTATATCCGTCAGGATGGAATGTCAGTGATGAAGAGATTGTTGGTGCTGAAAGTATTTATAAAATCTTAAAAGAGAATTTAAAGAAACTAAAAGAGTACAGTAATGATAATACTGCCCTAGAAAAAGAGTACAGTAATGATGAAACTGCCCTAGAAAAAGAGTGCAGTAATGATGAAACTGCTCTAGAAAAAGAGTACAGTACTGCTCTAGAAGAATAATTCTTCTTTTACTATTCTTACATAATTCTTAGAATGTCAATAATTCTTAGAATGTTAGATAACATAATTAATTTTTCTTTTTTTCTTAACTTTACTTTTATTTTAATCTTATCTTAATAAATTATTTTTAACTTTACTTTTATTTTAATCTTATCTTAGTCAACTATTCTTAATTTTACTTATTTCCGCTATTAATTCCTTAACTGACTTATTCTATTTTAAAAACATATATCATTTGTTCTAATAGCAAAAGCATAAAAAAATAATTCTAAAAGCCATTAATATATATACTATCCCAAAATAAAATAATAATATGAATATTTCAAGTTTATTTTCAGATGAAAAAGTTAATACAGGAAGACAAGTCGAACTGGATATCGCTAAGGCATTTGCAATCATATTTATGATTTTTTTACATACTGTCATGATAGTTGAAGCATATAATGTCGGCTTAAGCCCAACTTATACTTATATAATCGGCAATGTCTTAGGAAGGCCTTATGCTGCAGTCGTCTTCATGTTCTGCATGGGAGTCGGTGTGGTATATTCAAGGCACAGCCAATGGAACTTGATGATTAAAAGAGGAATTATCCTATATCTCTTAGGCCTTTTGGTAAATGTCTTTGAGTTCTTCTTACCTCATTATCTTGCCGGATACCTTGGCGTTAATGCTGAGGCTTTCCCTCTATTTGGAGGACTAATAATCTTTTGTGTTGACATCTTGGCATTTGCAGGTTTGGCATTTATCCTTATGGGAATCCTAAGGAAATTCGAAGTTTCAAATAAAGCTATGATTATAATTGCAGTTATAATGTCTCTAATCGGCAGTTTCACAATAGGAATTGACTTTGGAATCCCTGCAGTATGCTCATTCTTCGGTCACTTCATTGGAGCTAAAAACGGACATACCGCATTTCCTTTATTCAATTGGTTTATCTTCCCAGTTGCGGGATACGTCTGGGGACAGTATTTCATCAGAGCCAAGGACAAAAGGGAATTCTTTAAATACTGGCCGATCCTATTGATTGTGGCTTTTGCTTACTTCTTCATATCCTCACGCTATTGGGGAGGAGTCTTTTCAGAGGATGTTCACTTATATTACTTTTTAAACACATTGGATGCAGTATTCTGCATAATAAATGCCCACGCATTCATCGGATTATGCTATTGGATTTCAGATTATCTGCCAGATTCAATTACCAAGTTCTTTTCAACACTAAGCCGCAATATTAATGAAATTTATATTGCACAATGGTTCTATATACCTGTAACAATAATCTTAATCACTTATTTCTCCAAAGGATTAGTATTTGATGATTTGGTAACTACAATAGTTTCAATATGTATGCTGATTATATCTACAGTCACTGCACTAGCTTATAGGAAGTTAAGGACTAAAGGATAAATAATAATTAAAAAATAGCCAAATAATCAAAAATATCCAGATAAGAAAAAAAAGTCAATGCCTAAAAATATCTAAAAAGAATAAGAATTAGATATAAAAAAACAACTATCAAAATTTAAATAAGAAGGTATAAAATGAAGTTAAAATCAAAGTATTTTGTATTTTTACTCATAATATGTATCCTATTCAGTATTTCAACAGTTTCAGCGAATGATAATGATATGAGTATAAATCAAAATCTGCAAAATGATGCAAATCAAGATATAAATCAAGATTTGCAATTAAATGAAGCATATCAATCAGATACAAATCTAAACCAAAATTTGCAGGCAAATAATCAAGAAAATGATTTGCTAAAAGCATCTGAAGATAAGACCTATAATGATCTCTATAATGACATAAAAAACTGCGAAGATACGTTCAATATAGAAAACGACTATAAATACACTGAAAGCGATAACCACACCTTTATAAGCATAAATAAAACCAATCTAGTGATAAACGGAAATAACCATGTCATTGATGGATCCAATAAAGCTGGAGGATTTGAATTTTTAAAGGAATCACTAAATATAATCATCAATGACTTAACTTTCATTAACTGCAACGATTACACCATAGTTAATGAAGACGGAGGAAATATCAGTTTAAATAATGTCAATTTCACTAACAATCACAATAAATTGGGCATTTTGTATTCAGAGGGAATGATATCAGTTTTCAATGGAGCATTAACTATAAATAACTGTAATTTCGATTCAAACAATAATACTAACCTCATATACACAAATTTTGCAGAGCTAAGAATTACAAATTCAAATTTCTCCAACGGAAAAGGGATTGGAAGCCCTATTTATGCCAATAGGTTCGAATTGTATATAGATAACTGCAGCTTTGAAAATTTCACTGCCCCCTATGGAGGAGCAATAAATTTCAAAGGAAACACCTTTGTCATTAAAAATTCAAAATTCAAGAACTTGAATGCCGAAATAACTGCAGGAGCAATTTTTGCAAAGTATTTCCCAAAAACAAATAAAGATGGCCCCTATATTCCGGGTGAAGACATGCTTTTTGAGAATTGTGAATTTTCCAATGTCTCATCAACTCATAACGGAGGTGCAATCTACTTGAATCTGGATTCAAGTTCTGAGGGCTTTGCAAAAACTATCCATATTAACAATTGCAACATAACAGATGCCTCATCCGACTTTGGAGGAGCAATTGCAAGCCAAGGAGAAATCCTAGACTTCTCCAATCTAAATATCATAAATTGCCATGCCAAGATAGGAGGTGCAATCTACAGTTCCTGGGCAGATTTAAGTCTTAAAGATTGCAATATCATAAACAATAGCGCCGATAAGGACGCAGGAGCAATCTACTTTGATTATAGCAAATTAATAATTGATAATTCCAATTTTACAGATAATAAGGTGAATAATATCTCTTCAGGCAAAGAAAGCATCATATACGCCAATGACGTAGATGCAGAGATAAGAAATTCCATATTTGATAACGGAGGAGTTGCAGTCTATGCAAACTTCGCAAGCAATTCCAAATTTGAAAATAACACTTCTACAGATTTATTCCTATGGAATAATACCAATTATATTGTTTCTGTTGAAAATAAGGGAATAAAACTTAATCTGACAAACAATACAATCAATGTAGATAAATTGCCTTCAAAATTTGACGGCCGTGATTGGGGTTGGGCTAGCCCTCTTAAATTCCAAGGAGACAATGTGGCCTGCTGGGCATTTGCAACTGCCGGAGCATTGGAATGCGCTCTTTTAAAGCAGACTGGAGTCTTATATAATATTTCTGAAAACAATATTCAAAATCTCCAATTAAAATATTTCTCCGAAGGGGATAGAAGAAACAGTGCCATAGGTTATGCTTACAGTGGTTTAGGCCATTCATTAAGCTGGTATGGAGCCATCACATCAGAAGATGACCCATATGATGAAAGAGGAATGTACTCTGACGTTGCAGAAACCGATAAGAGAATCCATGTTCAGGATGCAATGATAATCTTCGGCGGAAGAAACGATACAAGGAATCTGATGAAGGAAGCAATAATGAAATATGGTGCAGTATCCATCCAATATATGTATGCTCCTTATGATTACACTGCCAATTACACTGAAGTGGACCTGCAGCCAGGACATTTCGTTACCTTAATCGGATGGGATGACAATTGCCCTCCTGAAAAAGTAAATACCAAAATGGCCATAGACGAGACCAATATTCCTCCAGGACCTGGAGCTTGGCTAATGAAAGATTCAGAAGATTCTAAATTAGGAGAAGATGGCTATGTTTACCTATCCTATTATGACCTTTCAATATTATCCAAGGATTTCTACCCAGTCATTCCTCAAGCTGCAGGTGTAGCCTATATCTTTGAAAACACTAACGACTATCATGTCAACTATCAAACAGACATCACAGGCCTTGCAGGATTTGATGAAAACTACAGCTATTACTCCAATGAGTTCGTATCAAAGTACGACGAGTGGATTGGAGCTGTTGGAACCTATTTCAACGAATCAGGAATCGACTATTCCTTTGACATATATGTAAATGGAGAAAAGGCACACTCCCAAAACGGAACAAGTGAGTTTGCAGGATTCAGAACAATCGTTTTGGACAAATATGTTCCAATCAAGGCAAATGACACATTTAAAGTAATATTCAAAAGCAATGCACTTCCTTTCCAAGCATATTCAAGGCAACACTATATCCCTAATATGTCTATGATAAGTGCAGATGGCAGCAATTGGATCGATTATGCCGATAAGAATAGAACAGTCTGTCTTAAGGTATATACAATAGAAAGCGATAAGGAAAACATATCCAGCAGAGCATCTACAATAATAGACTGCAAGAACATGACAACAACTGCCGTAGCAAGTGCAGACGGAAGAGTTGGAGAATACTTTGTTGTCACCTTAAAAGACCAAAATGGAACAGCCCTAACAAACAAGCCAATAAAAATAGGTTTCAATGGAAGAGTCTATGACAGAGTCACAGATGAAAACGGAAGCGCAAAGCTGCAGATAAACCTCGCATATAAGGGAACCTACACATTCGCCATAGGATTCCTTGGAGATGAGGACTATCTCGGAGCATTTGAAGTGGCAAAAATCACTGTAAATCTTCATAGCCCTAAGCTAAGTGCCCCTAATAAGTCTTATAAGGCAAGCGCAAAGACAAAAGAATTGACTGCCACCTTTAAGACATCTAATGGAAACCCAATAAGCGGCAAGAAGATAAGCTTCACAGTTAACGGTAAGACTTATACAGCAAGCACAAATTCAAAAGGGCTTGCTAAAGTCAATGTTTCATTATCCAAAAAAGGAACTTATAGCTTTACTGCAAAGTATGCCGGAGATGAAACATATAAGGCAACAAGCGTAAAATCCAAACTTACACTTAAATAAAAACTTTTTTAAAAGAGCAATTTGCTTATTGCTCTTCTATTTTTCTTTTTTTAAATGATGAAATTTTATTTATCATCAAGGATAATCATCAAGTAAATTCAGTTTTATTTCCACTAATATTAATGCTTTATATGATAATTTAAGATTATTTATTAGTGTTTAAAAATAATCATCAAGTCAAAATCATATTATTCATCAAGCCACGAACAAATATATTTTTTAAATTCTGATGCATAATTTATATATAATAATTTAGATAATTTATTATAATAAACACAGATATGAATTATTAGGAGGCCTTTAATGTTTGATGCAAAGTTTCAATATACCAATAAAATCATCAATAATTTGATGGAAATTTCCACCATCAAGGAATTTATTTTGAATTCCCAAATTTTGCCTTCCTATGACATTTTACTAAGAAATAAAGCAATAATCACATCTTCTTATAATTCAACATCCATTGAAGGAAATCCATTGGATTTTAAACAAGTAACAAAATTATTTAATTTAAAACAGGAAAATAAATTAGATGAGCTTAAATTAAATAAATCTGAAATAGAAGTTTTAAATTACTTTAAAACACTTGAAAATTTAGATAACTATGAAAAAATTGATGAAGAAACTATTTTAGATATTCATAAAAATATCACTGAAGGAACCCTTAAAGATCCTAATATGGCAGGAAAATTCAGAGATTCTCCAGTAGTAATTGGGAATATAAAAACAGGCCAACTTAATTATGTGCCTCCAAGCCCTATTAAAGTTCCTTATTTAATCAGGGAATTATTGGATTGGGCAGACGTTCAAGAGGATTTAAATCCAATCATTCTTGCAGGAATCTTCCACTATGAATTCGTTAGAATTCATCCTTTTGTAGATGGCAATGGAAGAAATGCAAGAGCATTAGCTACTTTAATACTTCTTTTAAAAGATTTTGACATAAAAAGATATTTTTCCCTTGATGAATATTATAATCAGGATAGGCAATCCTACTACAATGCATTGCAATCTGCAGATAAGTCTCAAGATTTAACTGAATGGCTAGAATATTTTTCCACAGGATTTTTAGTTTCATTATCCAATGTTAAAAAGGATATTGAAAGCATATCCCGTTTTGATATAAAAATGAATGGCAAAATTAAATTAAACGAAAAAGAGATTAAAATATTGGAGTTTATTGAAAAAAACAATTCCATAAAAAATAAGGAAGTTCAGGATCTGCTTAACTTATCTGCCCAAAGGTCCCATTTTTATATTAATGAATTAGTTAAAAAAGGATTGATTAAGTCAAAAGGCAAAGGCAGAAGCACTGTTTATATATTTAAATAGTTAAAACTAATTTTTTATTTTTCATAAGTTAAAAAAATGAAGAAACTTCGCATCCATATTTCTCCTTTTAGTAAATTGAATTAAGAATAATTAAAAATAATTAGAAAGATTAATGGACCCCTTAAACAATATTTCAACTTTTCTTTTTAAATACTCTCTTTAGCCATTTTAAAACTTATTTTAAAATCAATTAATCTTGAACCTTTTTAAAAATTATACTAATCCATAGTTTTTTATGAAAGAGTCAAAAGCATCAAATATTTAACTAACAATCGTTAGTTTTATAAATTAAAAAGTCAAAAATACCATATAGAGTTAACTAACAAGTGTTAGTTAAAATTTAGAATGATAAAAGTTTCAAAATGACCAAAAAACAAGCAAAAAAGATTTTAAGAATAATAAGGGAATAACATGGCTAAAAAGAATACAAAAGAAAAGATATTTGACTCTTCAATTGATTTATTCTCCCAATATGGATATACAAACACATCCATACGACAAATCGCCAAAGAAGTAGGAATAAAGGAAAGCTCAATCTATAACCACTACCAAAGCAAGGAAGCAATATTGGAATCAATATTAAACTATTATATCAGCGAAATGCTAAAGGAAGAAGCTCCTATTATGCAATCCAACGACAATCTGGATTTAGGATTTGAATATTTCTATAAGCAGGGCAGCGACAGATTCCTATCAAAACTCTCTGAAGAGAGAATGATGAAAATCACAAGAATATTTCTGGTAGGATCGTATCACAATGAAAAGATGAAGGCTTTTGTAAAGGAAGGAATCATTGACTATGCAATAAAAGGTTGGGAAGAGCTGTTCAATCTAATGAAAGAAAAAGAAATCATAAGAAAAGATGCAAACAGCAAACAGCTTGCAGAATCTTTCTATTCATATGGAATATTCCTATTATATGAACATTTCATATTCAACTATCCTGAAGATGATGAAAAGTTCCTAAAGGACTTCGAAAGAAGAACAACCGATCATATGAAGATAATATTTAACTCAGTTAAAATAAACAATGAAGAATCTAAAATAGACAATAATAAAAACAATCCATCCTCCAATCACGATAAAGAAAACAAAGAATTAGAAACAGAAATCATGAGATTGGAAGAGGAAAAGGACTACAAAAAAGTTGAAAATCTTGTAAGAGATGCATTTTGGAACATATATCGTCCAGGAGCTTATGAACACTTTATCGTCTACAATCTAAGAGAAGACCCAAGCTTCATAAAGGACCTGGCATACATTATAGAGGAAGATGATGAAATAATAGGACATATAAACTATTCTAAGGGAAATCTGAACCTTTATAAGAAAAACAATCAAGGAATGGAGAAGATAAACGATTGGAATGAGGAAGCAGTTGTTCTTGGCCCAATAGCAATCAATCCAAAATACCAAAACCAGGGATATGGATTCAGATTGATAAAGCATACCTTAAGACTTGCAAAAAACAAGAACATTCCATATGTCTTTGTAATAGGGGATGAGAACTATTATAACAGATTTGGATTTGAAAGCGCATCTAAATACAATCTATTTCTGGAGGGAACAGATACAAGCGAGGAAAATCCATTCTTCATGATAAGAATATTTAAAGACCTTTTTAAAGACAAGGACTACGACAGAGGAATCTTCTACAATCCAAAAGTCTTTAACGTCAGCCAAGATGACGTAGATAAATTTGATGAAAACTTTGAGTATAAGCAAAAGAGGGTTCAAGAAGGACAGTTGGAATGAATAAAAAGATAATGATAAAACAATTAGCAAACTAAGATTTATGAATTACTTATAAAGGATGTGAAAATATGAAATATCTAATTATTAACGGTTCCCCAAGGAAGAAAAACACATGGGCCATGGTAAAGCAAGCTAAAACAAACCTAGAAGGTGAATTTGAAGAGATTCAATTAATGAAAACAAAAATACCAATGTGCAATGGCTGCTTTAAATGCATAATGGAAGGGGAAGATAAATGCCCTCACTTTGAAACAGTACATCCAATCGTAGAAAAGATAAAAGAAGCTGACGGACTCATAATAACAAGCCCAGTTTATGCTATGAATGTCACAGGACTTATAAAGAACTTCTTTGACCATACTGCATATATCTACCACAGACCAGAATTCTTTGATAAGAAAGCTCTAATCATAGTATCAACTGCAGGGGCAGGTCATAAGAATGTAGCCAAATATATGGATGAAACCCTTAGACATTGGGGATTTAATAAGAACCATAAGATAACTTATGCCTGCGGCGGAAAAGACACAATAAACACAGAAGAGATAAATAAGACAGCGCAGAAGTTCCAAAAGGACGTTAGCTCCAAAAAACTCCACTCCCCTAAATTTATGGATATTGTATTTTACAATGTTTGGAGAGCAATGGCAGTAAGTAAAGATCCAATAAAAGCAGATAAGGAATATTGGGAAGCAACCGGACTTGTAAATTATGATTTTGCACCAAATGTAAAATTAGGATTCTTTAAAGGAATATTTGCTAAAATAGTCTTTGCCATGATGAAAAAAGTAATTAAATAAATAAATTAAATTATAAAAATAAAAATTAATTAAAAAAAAATTAATTAATTATAATTTAACCAATAACCCTATAAATTATAATAAAAAGATTGATTCAAGTGATTTTATGATTGGAAACGATTGGGACAATGCATTGGAAGATGAATTCAATAAAGACTACTTCATAAAGATAAAGGAATTTGTAGAAGCCGAATACAAAACAAAAACTATCTATCCACCTAAAGAAGAAGTCTTCAATGCATTTAAGTTATGCCCATTAGACAATGTAAAAGTGGTAATTTTAGGCCAAGACCCATACCATGAAAAGGGACAGGCCCATGGCCTTGCATTCTCCACCCCTGAAGGCCATCCAATCCCAAGATCTCTTAAAAACATCTTTAAGGAAATTAAAGAAGAGTACAACTATCCAATTCCAGATTCAGGATGCCTTGAATCATGGGCAAAGCAAGGAGTTTTCCTTCTAAACACAGTCCTTACAGTGGAGGAAGGAAATGCCAACTCCCATAGCAAATGCGGATGGCAGACATTTACAGACAATGTAATAAAAATATTAAACCAACAAGATTCCCCTATCGTTTTTCTATTATGGGGAAAACAGGCAGAATTAAAAAAAGAACTCATTACAAATCCTAATCATTTAGTACTAATTTCTTCCCACCCATCACCATTCTCAGCAAGAAGAGGATTTTTTGGATGCAATCATTTCAAGTTAGCTAATGAATTTCTAAAGGACAAGGGCTTAGAAGAGATTGATTGGCAAATAAAAAATGTGCAGACCACTTTGATATAATGAAAATATTAAATAACAATACATAATAACGATTGGTTTTAAAAAAAAAATATTGTTCATCGATAAACAGTTTCCCAGGAAACATTTATATAAAATGAAAACAAAAGAGAATAATATAAGAAAAATCGTTCATCAGTAAACAGTTTCCCAAGAAACATATTAAAAAACCAAGCAAAATGTGATTAAACCATGAAAGAAAGCAAACACCCAGATAAATTTGATTCAATGCCTTTTATTGCATTAATACACCACATATCCCAAAATAAACTAAGATATGCAAGAAAAAACCCTAACCATATAGACATGGTTCATGAGGGTCGCTATCTAATGGAGATACACAAAAGAAAGAATTTATCCCAAGATGATCTTGCAAACATATTCGGTCAAAGCAAAGGAACAATAGCAAAAGCACTTAGAAAGTTGGAAGATAAGGGATATGTAGAGAGAATCATTAACCAAAACAATAGAAGAAAATACATTCTTAAAACAACACAAGAAGGAGAAAAACTAGCTATTTTATTAGAAGAAGATTTATCAAGCTGGGAAGAAGCTGTTGGAATAGACAAACTAGATGATGAAACAAAAAATCAATTAAGAAAGATAGCTAGAAAAACAGAAGAAATACTAAAAGAAGAATAAATCTTCATTTAAAAAGATAA
The DNA here is from genome assembly GCF_000024185.1 of Methanobrevibacter ruminantium M1. NCBI lineage: Archaea > Methanobacteriati > Methanobacteriota > Methanobacteria > Methanobacteriales > Methanobacteriaceae > Methanobrevibacter > Methanobrevibacter ruminantium. Next base: position 343,964 of record NC_013790.1, on the reverse strand, counting down.
AAAAGAGTAATTACTCTTTAAAAATAAGAAAAATCATAATTACATTATTACAGATAGGGATTAAAATGGCAAATGAAAATGTAGAGCTAATGAGAGGAGCACCGGAGATAGCAGTTAAGAAACTGGCAATTCCAATCATGATTTCCATGCTCCTAACCGCATCATATAACATAATCGATGGAATATTCGTAGCAGGCTTAGGCCAGGCAGCAATTGCCGGAATAGGCTTTGTAACCCCAATATTCATGATACTAAACGGTGTAAGCGTAGGTCTTGGAAGCGGTGCAACAAGCAGCATAAGTCGTTTTGTAGGGGCTAAAAACCACGAAGGAGCAAACAAGTCAGCCACCCATGCCCTATTGATATTCCTTATAGCCTCAATAATCCTAACAATCATATTCCTCTTCATCCAAGAACCTCTCCTTAGAACATATGGAGCAAGCGGACAATCTCTAGCTGAAGGACTAAAATACGGAAGCCCCCTATTTCTAGGACTCTTCACATTCATGTTTGCAAATGGAGGAAGCGGAATTCTCCGTGGAGAAGGGGACATGAAAAGGGCAATGTATGCAGTAATTGTATCTGTAATATTAAACACATGCCTTGACCCTATCTTCATCTACACATTAGGTATGGGCTCAGCAGGAGCTTCCCTTGCAACTATAGTCAGCTCTGCAGGTTCAGCCATAGTCATAATGTATTGGATACTTATAAAGAAAGACACTTGGGTCCATGTGGAGCTAAAGAACTTCAAGTTCGATTCAAATATAGCAAAGGACATTCTAAAAGTAGGAATTCCTGCTTCAATGGACATGTTCATGATGTCACTAGCTGTCAGTCTTTATCTAATATTCATCTCAACAATAGGAGGAGAATTCGGCATAGCTGCATTCACATCAGGTCAAAGGCTATACCTATTTGCAATAATGCCTCTAACATCAATAGGAAGCGCAGTGGCAGCAGTAGCAGGAAGCGCCTATGGAGCAAGAAACGGAGATTACCTATCAAGAACACATATTTACGGCGCTAAGTTTGGAATAGCCTTTGGAACAGCAGTTACAATAATCCTTATAGCCTTTGCTCCACAGCTTGCAACAATATTTGCATACACTCCAGAAACTGCACCATTAGTCCCTGAAATAACCCAATTCTTAAGAATAGCAAGCTTATGCCTCCCACTGACAGGAGCTGGAATGTGTTCAAGCTTCCTATACCAAGGAATAGGAAAGGGAACAATCAGCCTCATGTGGACAATAATAAGAGAGGTAATATTTACAGTAAGCGCAACATACATCCTTGGAATAGTTCTAGGATGGGGATTGGTTGGAATCTGGACTGGACTTGCTATAGGAAGAATAACTGCAAGTATATTAAACTTCACATTTGCCAGATTTACAATCAAGAAGATTAGAGAGAACTTTGGCACATAACTCAAGCTTTTTTGAGACTTTCGGTCTCAAAAAACCTTGACCAAAATTTTATTCCATACAGTTAGAACCCACTCTTAAAAAAAGAAACATGTAAAAACCACCACCAAACCAACCAATAAAAACCACCACCAAACTAAATCAATTCAAGAAAAACTATTTAAAAGCAAATATAAAAATTAATAATATGCAAGGTAAAACACTAGACACAAGAACACGCAACTTAATACTCATTCTATTTTTAATAGGCGTATTCATGGGCTCATTGGACACAGGAATAATTGGACCTGTCCTTCCCTCAATCGAACAGAGCTTCCATCTGACAAGCCGAGAATCAAGCTGGATATTTACATTATTTGTAATCACATTCATGATTGGTTCTCCAGTAATGGCCAAATTTTCAGACTTCTATGGAAGAAAAAAGATATTCATCCTTGACGTTCTTCTTTTTGGAATAGGATCTTGCCTAATAGCAGCATCCATAAGCATAGAATTAATATTTTTAGGCAGACTCATACAAGGATTCGGCTGTGGAGGAATATTCCCAGTAGCGGGGGCATTTGTAGGAGACGGATTCCCATTGGAAGAGAGAGGAAAGGCATTGGGAATTCTTGGAAGCGTATTTGGAATATCAGCAATAGGAGGGCCTCTTGTAGGAGCAGCATTAATCCCCTATGGCTGGAACTGGTGTTTTACAATAAACATTCCAATTGCAATATTTCTAATTATCTTTGCATGGTACATACTGCCAGACTCAGATAACGATAGAAAACTAAAGATAGACTATTTAGGAATACTAATATTAAGCTTGCTAGCCATATTCTTATCCTACGGGCTTAATCAAATAGACTCAAGCAATTTTATAGCGAGCCTACTCTCTCTAAATGTACTTCCATTCTTAGTAATATTCATAATTCTAATCCCAATATTCCTAAAGGTAGAGAAAAAAGCCGAAGAGTCAATCGTGCCAATCCATATGCTAAAGAATAAGGAAATATCAATTGCATGCATAGAAACCTTATGCTATGGAATAATCTACTCTTCAGCAATTTTCATACCATCACTGGTAATCCTTTCAATGGGATTGGACGACCAGCTTGCAAGCCTTATGCTGATTCCAATACTTGGAGCAAATGCAGTTGCAGCACCGATTCTTGGAAAAATCCTGGATAAAACAGGCTCAAAGAAGCTTATGGCAATGGGAACAATGATTCTTGCAATAGGGCTTATTGCAATTGCAATCTATCCAAGCAATCTAATATTCTTCATAATAGCCGGATGCCTTATTGGAGTGGGACTTGTAACAATAATAGGAGCGCCGTTAAGATATATAGTCCTCACCGAAGCAAAGCCATATGAAAGAGGAGCAGGCCAAGCCATAGTAAATATGCTATCAAGTGCAGGACAGCTGATAGGAGGAGCCCTGATTGGAGGAATAATCGCATCATTTACAGGAATTTTAGGCTATCAGGTCAGTCTTATCATAGCTGCAATAGTTGCACTGATTGCATTTGCATTCACCTTAAGATTAAAAGGCCGTGATGAGCAGATAGCTACTATGAAGGCCAATCAATAATAAAGAATGGTTAATTTGCTATGATAAACATCAAATTAACCCTTAAAAAAACGCCAGCAAACCATAATAATTAAAAGGAGGATAATTCGTAACTGTTTTATTCCCCTATCCACCACAAAAAAGAATATAAAAAAATAGTTTATAAAAGTTTAAAATATTAAACCCTAACAAAAAAAAATAGTATAAAAAAATAGTTTATAAAAGTTTAAAATATTAAACCCTAACAAAAAAAATAGTATAAAAAAATAGTTTATAAAAGTTTAAAATATTAAACCCTAACAAAAAAAATAGTATAAAAAAATGTTTATAAAGGTTTAATATATTAAACCCTAACAAAAGAAAAAATAGTATAAAAAATATTGAAAGAAGCTACTTGGAAATAGCATCTTTCATTGATTTAACATAATTTGCAAGAGGCTCTCTTGCATTTTCCCCATGCTCTGCAATAATATTAACAATTGCACTCCCTACAATAACACCATCTGCAACTTTTGAGATATTTTTAGCTTGTTCTGGAGTGTTGATACCAAAACCAACAGCTGTTGGAACATCAGTAACTTCCTTTATATCACTAATTATTGATTTTAAATCCGTCCTAATCTCACTTCTCATACCAGTGACTCCTAATGATGAAACAACATAGATAAATCCACTTGCTTCACTTGCAATCATTTGTATGCGTTCCTTTGAAGTAGGTGCAATCAGGCTAATTATATCAACACCATATTTCTTTGTTACCTCCAATATCTCATCCTTTTCATCATATGGAAGGTCTGGAGATATTATTCCACAGACATTAAGTTCCTGGCATCTTTTGAAGAACTTGTCATATCCATAATAGAACACTGGATTGATGTAAGTTAGAAATACTAAAGGAACATCTGACTTTTCTCTTATTTGTCTTATTGCCTCAAAGACATCATCAGTGTTTGTATTGTTTGATAGTGCCCTTATATTTGCTTCCTGAATGACTGGCCCTTCAGCTACAGGGTCTGAGAAAGGAATTCCAATCTCTACAAGGTCGCAACCTGCCTCTTCCATTGCCAGCACATATTCAACTGTCTTTTCAATTGTAGGATCTCCAGCGGTTAAAAATCCGATGAAAGCTTTTCCATCTTTAAATGCATCGCTAATCTTTATATCTTTCTCCATCTTATCACCCTTAAACATTCATTTATTAATGTAGTTCGATATCCTACAATTATTCGTATAATTCAACTCCCTTATATCGGGCAATAGCTGCCACATCCTTATCTCCACGACCTGAAACATTAATGATGATTATATCATCCTTATCCATATCTCCTGCAACCCTCATTGCATGGGCTATTGCATGGGAGGATTCTATTGCTGGAATGATTCCTTCCGTTCTTGATAGGTATTCAAAGGCTTCCACTGCCTCATCGTCGGTAGCTGAGACATATTTTGCTCTTCCTATATCATGCAAATAGGCATGTTCAGGACCAATTCCAGGATAGTCAAGACCTGCTGATATTGAATATACAGGAGCAATCTGACCATAATTGCCTTGGCAGAAATAGGATTTCATTCCATGGAATATTCCAAGCTCTCCTTTTGCAATTGTAGCCGCATGGTATTCAGTGTCTATTCCCTTTCCTGCAGCTTCAACTCCAACCAGCTCCACTTCCTCATCATCCAGGAAATTGTAAAATGAACCCATCGCATTGCTTCCTCCACCGACACAGGCAATAACCATATTTGGAAGCTTGCCTTCTAGCTCTAGAATCTGTTCTTTCATTTCCTGACTTATCACTGCCTGAAAGTCCCGAACTATAGTTGGAAATGGATGTGGACCCATAGTGGAACCTATTACATAATGGGTGTCATCCACTCTTGAAATCCATTCTCTAAAAGCATCGTTTACTGCATCCTTAAGGACTTTAGAGCCTGTTGTTACTGTATGAACCTTAGCTCCTAGAAGTTCCATACGGAATACATTCAATGCTTGACGCTTTGTGTCCTCTTCACCCATAAAGACTTCACATTCCATGTCCAATAAGGCTGCAGCAGTAGCTGTTGCAACACCATGCTGACCTGCACCGGTTTCTGCAATCACTCTGGTTTTGCCCATCTTTTTAGCAAGCAGACACTGTCCAAGAACATTGTTTATCTTATGTGCACCAGTATGGTTTAAGTCTTCACGCTTTAGATAGATCTTTGCTCCTCCAAGATCCTCTGTCATTCTTTTTGCATAGTATAATAAAGAAGGCCTTCCTGCATATTCCTTTAAAAGAGTGTTTAACTCTTCTATAAATTCAGGGTCTTCTTTAAAATGATTATATTGTTTTTCTAAGTTAAGAAGTTCATTCATTAAGGTTTCAGACATGTATTGTCCACCATGAACTCCAAATCGACCTCTACTCATATTTCTTTCTCCATTGAATACTTTTGATTATTTGATAAGAATTATTAATCATTAAAATTTATCTCTATATTTATCTAGATTTTAAACAATTATAAAATTAATCCCCATAATTATTTACAATATCAAAATTAAGATTAATCTCCCTAATCATTTACAATATCAAAATATAAAATTAATTTCTATATCTTTCTACAATTTCAACTATCTCTTTGATTTTCTCTTCATCCTTAAAGCCATCTGTTTCTACTGAACTGCTTAAGTCAACTGCATATGGGTTGAACTCTTTTATAGCAGAGTCTAAGTTTTCACTGTTTAAACCACCAGCTAAAAAGATGGAATTTTTAAAAAATTCGCTATTTTTATCAAGAAGACTCCAGTCAAATGTCTTTCCAGAGCCTTTGCCACTGTCTAAGATAAAATAGTCAGATACTGAATCTCGCCACTCCAATAACTTATCATTGAAATTATCATAATTATTAGCATTATTGATTTCAATTGCATTAATAACTGGTATTTCATGGCCAGTTTGCTCTAATGATTTAGCTTTTAGGTTCTTTATATAATCCTCATCCTCATCTCCATGAAGCTGAGCAATCTTGATTATTCCTTCCTTGTATAAGTCTACAATAAGTTTCATATGTTCATTTACAAATACACCTACAGGAATAATATCTTCTCTTAAAAGAGCAGATAATTCTTTAGCTTGCTCATATGATACCTTACGAGGACTGCCTGCAAATACGAAACCTATATAATCAATATTGTATTTATTTACAATATCTATATCCTCTTTTCTTCTTAGTCCACAAATCTTAAGTTTAAGCATTCTTCAACTCCAAAATCAATCCAAAATATCAAATTATGCATTTTTTTTAAATCCTAACCATTCTTCAACTCCAAAATCATAGATTTCTTATCATCACTTCTCATTAAAGTTTCACCGATTAAAACTGCATCCACATTGTTTTTCTTTAGTCTGCCTACATCTTCAGCTGTTTTGATACCGCTTTCGGAAATGAATAGGATCTTATCGCTTACAAGACTTCTTAATCTGATGCTATTTTCAATATCTACTGTAAAATCAGCTAAATTTCTATTGTTTACTCCAATTATCCCTGCACCGGCATCTACTGCAGTTCTTATTTCATCTGCATCGTGGGTTTCAACAATTGCGGAGAGACCTAAATCATGTGCCAAATCCAAGTAATTCTTTAATTGAACATTATCAAGTATTGAAACAATCAAAAGGATGGCAGAAGCACCTAATATCTTTGCTTCATATATCATATACTCATCAATGGTAAAATCCTTTCTTAAAAGAGGAATTGATACATTTTGAGAAATTTCCTTTAGGAAATCGTTGGATCCTTGGAAGAAATATGGCTCTGTTAGGACTGATATTGCAGAAGCTCCAGCTTGCTCATATTCCTTTGCTATCTTGATATAATCAAAGTCTTCGGCAATTAATCCTTTTGAAGGAGATGCTTTCTTAACTTCAGCAATGATAGCAATTTCAGGGTCTTTTAAGGCTTCTTTAAAAGGGAATTCATTATTTATTTCTAACTTTGATACTTCCTCTTTTAGCTTATCTAAGGATTTAATCTTTTTAGCTTCAATTAATCTCTCTTCAGTTTTAGCAACTATCTTCTTTAACATAAAAATCATCTGTTCAGTTTATGATTTAAAAACAATCCCTAATACTTAGAAACAATCTCTAATAACAATTATCTGTTTGTAACTTCAATGAACTTTTCAAGCTGATTTAAGGCTTTTCCAGAATCTATTATCTCTTCTGCTAGCTTAACTCCATCTTCTATGGAATCTACCTTACCTGCAACATAAAGACCTGCAGCTGAATTTAATAAAACTGCATTTCTTCTTGGTCCCTTTTCACCATTTAGAACAGCCAATGTGATTTCTGCATTTTCATTTGCATCTCCACCAACAAGGTCTTCTTTAGATGCAATATCCATAGAGAAATCCTCTGGGGAAATTTCATATGTTCTTGTCTTTCCATCCTTAAGTTCGCATACTGCAGTCTTATCGCTTGCAGAGATTTCATCCATTCCATCCAATCCATAGACAACCATTGCAGACTTTACTCCAAGATTTTTCAACACATCGGTAAGAGGCTCTATAAGCTCCCTTTCATAAACTCCCAAGACTTCCATTGAAGCCCCTGCAGGGCTTGTCAATGGCCCTAAAATATTGAATATTGTTCTGATTGAAAGCTCTTTTCTTACCCCTGCAACATATTTCATTGAAAGATGATAGTTTTGAGCAAACAGGAAACATAGATTGATTTCTTTTAGGCATGCTAAGCTTTTTTCAGGACTTATATGAATATTGACTCCTAACTCTTCCAATACATCCGCTGCACCGCATTTGCTTGAAGCCGATCTGTTTCCATGCTTGGCTACAGGAACTCCTGCTGCGGAAATGACAATAGAGGAGGTTGTTGATATGTTGAATGTATTTGAACCGTCTCCACCGGTTCCTACAATCTCTAAAACCTCTTCATCATTTAATAATCTTACACAATGAGCCCTCATGGCTTCAGCAGATGCTGTGATTTCTTCAATTGTTTCTCCTTTCATAGACATGGCAGTCAGATAAGCGCTCATTTGAACCTCGCTTGCCTCACCACTCATGATTTCATCCATAGTTGCATAAGCTTCATCATAAGTCAAATCTTCATCTTTGTATACTTTTAAAATAGCTTCTTTAATCATAAAATCCCTTTTTTAACTTTTTCTAATAATATTTAAAATTCATAAAATTAAACTCTATCCAATAAAAATATTTAAAATTCTTTATTTTTAACTTTATTTAAAAGAAAAAACATCTAAATCTAATTTTTAATATTTAAAAAATTCTCTATTATCTTTAATCCCTCAGGAGTCAATACAGACTCTGGATGGAATTGCAGACCATAAATATTAGCATTTTTATGCCTTACCGCCATTATCTCATTATCATCTGTTCTTGCCAATACAATCAAATCATTAGACAAACTATCATTCTCTACAGCCAAGGAATGATATCGTGCTATTTGAATTGGGTCTGAAATGTCCTTGAATATCTTATCCTCATCCAATTCAATAATAGAGGTTTTTCCATGCATCAATTCCTTGGCATGTATGATATTGGTGCCAAGGGCTTCACAAATGGCTTGATGGCCAAGGCATACACCTAAAATTGGAACATCTGAATTAATATACTCTTTTACAATATCCTTACAGATTCCTGCATCCTTAGGTTTGCCTGGACCTGGAGATAGGATAATATAATCTGGATTTAACTCTCTTAGTTCCTCTACAGTCATTTCATCATTTCGAATTACCTTAATCTCTTCATAGATTTTATACAAATCTCCTTTGCTGGCTAAATCGTATCCCTTTATATTTGCTAAAGCCTCTCCAATGAATTGATATAAATTATAAACGAAACTGTCATAATTGTCTACTAATAGAATCATTCTATCCCTCCATCTGCTAATCTTAAAGCATCCATAACTGCCTGTGCCTTATTGATAGATTCTACAAACTCGCTTTCGGGGACGCTATCTGCAACTATTCCTGCACCTGATCTGATAAATACCTTATTGTCTCTTGCAAAAGCTATCCTTATTGCAATGCAAGTGTCCAGATTGCCTGTTAAGTCAATATAGCCAATTGCTCCACCATAGATTCCTCTTTTATTGTCTTCAAGCTCATTGATTATCTCACATGCCCTTATCTTAGGGGCTCCAGATAAGGTTCCAGCAGGTAGGATTGAATCTATTGTGGATAGATAGTCATAATTTTCCCTTAAAATTCCCTCTACAGTTGATCCTATGTGCATCACATGGGAGAACCTTACTATATCCATATATCTGTTTACCTTGACAGAGCCTATTTGGCTTATTTTGCCTATGTCATTTCTTCCAAGGTCGACAAGCATATTATGCTCTGCTCTTTCCTTTTCATCTGCCAACAGTTCCTCTTCCAGTTGTCTGTCTTCTTCATCTGTTTTTCCCCTTGGACGGGTTCCAGCAAGAGGGAAGGTGTAAACCTGATTGTTTACAAGCTTTACAAGAGTTTCAGGACTAGCACCTGCTATTTCTATATCATCACTGGAGAAATAGAACATATAAGGGGAAGGATTTGTTGTTCTAAGAACCCTATATACATCAAACAAGCTTCCTTCAATGTCTGCTTCTATTCTGTTTGAAAGAACCACTTGGAAAATGTCTCCCTCTCTTATGTAATGCTTTGCCCGCTCCACCATGTCACAGTATTCTTCTTTTGAAAAGAGATATCTGAAATCAGACTTGAGTTCAATCGGAAGGTGTTTGGTAATTTCCTTTCTGCATCTGTCCAATTCCTCTAAGGTTTTTAGTCCTTTCATTTCCTCTAATGACTTGATTGTCTTCTTGTTTGTTAGCTGGTCTTTAAAGTCGTCATTCAAGAGATCCACTATATTATCTGCCTTTATAATATTCACTATGTCCTTAATGTCATTGCAGGCTTTTTGATAGTTTTCCTCGATTGATTCATTTTTTAGCATATCTTCATCGTTTACTTTCATATTAACGATTACAACTATCTTCTGCTTGTAGTTGTCAAATGCAATTACCTTATCAAAGAGCATCAAGTCAACATCCTTAAAGGCGTCCTGATTCTGTGCATCCAATATCAGTGAGGGTTCGCTGTACTTGATATAATCATATGAGAAATAGCCTACAAGCCCACCTGAAAATGGAGGGATGTTTTCAAGCTTTGGAGATTTGTTTTCTTCTATTATTTCTCTAATATATTCTCCAGGATTATCAGTTTTTATGCTAAAGCATTTATCTTTTTCATCTTCAATTCCACAATCACTGAAGCTTGATTTTCCTTTAATGACCAGTTCTCCATCCTGACAAGTCAACTCAAGGATAGGATTGAATCCAAGAAAACTGTATCTACCCCAATTTTTAGAATCTTCTACACTTTCAAGCATGTAGCAATGGTTGCTTAAGATTCTAAGTCTTCTTAAGACTTCTATTGAAGTCTTAGTGTCTGAAAATATTTCATAGCTTATTGGGATTCTTTTATACGAATCATCCTTTGCTATTTCCTTTACTTCTTCTATTTTGGGGTAAAACACTTCTTAATCTCCTTTTGTTTGATAAATAAATAAATTTTAGAAATTTTAGTAGATAAATAAATTTTAAAAATTTTGATAAATAAATAAATGTTAAAATCTTACTTAAACATTAATTTATATCTTTTTATAATGTATATTTTATTATGTATAATGTACTATTTAAATCTTTGTTGTACAAAAATATACATTATAATGACATATTTTCAAAAAAAATTATCGGAATATGCATAAATAAAAAAATTTAAATATTACTTGAATAAATCTTATAAATGGTAATTATTAAAATTTTCAAAATACTTCATACCTAATATAAATACAATAATGCCTAACTTTATTTATATTATTGGTAATTTAAGATTGAATTTAAAGAAGGTGGGTTTAATGAGAATAAAATACCTATCAAAGCAAGATATTAAAATTATCTTACATTATCTTGGATACATCATGATCGGCATAGGGGCAATACTGCTATTTCCTCTGCCAATCGACTTATTCTATAGAGAATTCAATTATGTTTATGGAGTAATTCCGCCTTTAATTTCAATCATATTAGGAGTTATTTTTTCTCAAGGATTCAGAGAATATGACAAACTTAAATTCAAGCATGGGATGATCATATCAAGCATATCATGGCTATGGGCAGGTCTTGTTGGAGCAATAATCATGATGCTGATTTTAGATGTCTCATTCGTAGACGCTTTTTTTGAAAATATCTCTGCATGGACCGGAAGCGGATTGACCATGTTCAGCGATGTTGAATCCTTGCCTATGTCAATACTATTTTTAAGAAGTGTGGAACAATGGATCGGTGGACTTGGAGTGGTAATCATCTTCATAAGCCTACTCATTAAGCCTGGAACTTCTGCATTCAAGCTATACAAGTCTGAAGCAAGGGAAGATAGAATAAAGCCAAATATAAAAAATACCCTTAAAAAAACAATGCAGATATATGCCATTTATACCGTTATAGGGGTCATCTTATATCTTATAGCAGGACTTCCCCTCTTTGATTCCATAAATCTGACATTCACTACAATATCCGCCGGAGGAATGTCAATAAAGAATGCAAATATCGGATTCTACCAAAATGATATTGTTTATATAATCACTATCTTTCTAATGATATTAGGGGCTACAAGCTTTACAGTCCATTATAAAATGGCTAAAACAAAAGGAAAAGCCATATTAAAGGATATACAATTCCAACTATTGATTGTAAGCATCATACTTAGTGCAATAGCAATTGCAATCATTACAAAACTTGCTCCTATGGATGTGGTTTTCCATGTCGTTTCTGCAATTACAACAACAGGAGCAAACATTGCCCCTCCAAGTGAGATGGCAGCATGGGCTCCCCCTGCACTGATAATCATAATAGTCTTGATGCTGATGGGTGGTTCTTCAGGTTCCACTGTAGGTGCTATAAAGCTTGTTAGAGTAATTACACTCTTAAAAAGCACACATCTTGCTGTGACAAATATAGTTTCTCCTGGAAGGTTTGTAAAGATCAAGATATCTGGAAAATCAATAAATGAAGGAGAAATGAAAGAGGCATCTTCATATATGGCAGTTTATATATTCTTTTTAGCCATATCTTGGATAATAATGACTTATTATACAAATGATCCATTCAATACTTTATTTGATGTGGTGTCCACTTTAGGTAATGTGGGATTAAGCACAGGAATAATCAGCGGAGAGCTTGGCACTATTCCAAAGGTAGTGTTGATATTTTTAATGTGGCTAGGAAGACTGGAGATAATTCCTATACTTTTAACTATCCAAATAGGATTTGAGACATTTAACCAAAGTTTAAGATTTGTTAAAAGGAGAATGATGAGGAAAATTAAGCCTAATTAATTAGAATCCGTAGAGAGCACTAAAGTTAAATTAAATTAAAAAAACTAAAAAAAGAAAAATAAAAAATGAAAATTAAGAATTAAAAAAAAAACTAAAAAAAGAAAAATAAAAAATGAAAATTAAGAATTAAAAAAAAAACTAAAAAAAGAAAAAATAAAAATGAATTAAAGAATTTAAAAAAATAAGCCTAATCAAATCAAAAAAAAATAATTTTTTAAATTATTAAACCTTATTCCTTTTTATTGGAGGCACATAACGTTTTAATAACAATGATAAGCTGATTACAGTCACTGAACTTAATGCCATTGCAAGTCCAGCCCATTCTGGCTTAAATACTATTCCAAATAATAGGAATAGCAAACCTGCAGCTGCTGGAACCAAGAGCATATTATATGCAAAAGCCCAGAAAAGGTTTTCCTTGATTCTTGTCATTACCTTTTTGGAGAACTGTATGGAAGCTACAACGTTTTCTAAGTCTCCTTCCATAATAACAATATCACCGCTTTCCATAGCAATGTCGGTACCGTTTCCCATAGCCACACCTACGTCTGCTTGGGATAAAGCTGGAGCATCATTGATTCCATCACCAACAAACAAGACTCTTTTTCCTTCCTTTTGAAGCTCTTGAACCTTATCCAACTTGTCGTTTGGAAGAACATTTGCTATAACATTATCTATGCCTACTTCATTTGCTACAGTGGAAGCTGTCTTTTCATTGTCTCCTGTAAGCATATAGGTTTCTATGCCCATCTTATGGAGCTCATCAATAGCTGACTTGGAGTTATCCTTTATCTTATCCATTAAGGTGATTATTCCCTTTATCTCGCCATCTATTGCCATTACAATGGTTGTTTTTGCTTCGGACACAAAGGTATTGAACTTATCTAATACTTCATCTGTGACTTCCACACCTTCTGATTCCATAAGTTTAAGGTTTCCGGCGAGAACTGAAGAATTATTTTCATCCACTACCACATTAGCCTTTAAACCTTTACCAGTTATGTTTTCAAAGTCACTTACTTCAAGTAAAGCCAAATCATCCTTGCCTTCCTCTGTTAATTTAAGATTATCACTCTTAAATCTGTTTAAAATGGATTTTGCAATAGGGTGATTTGAATTATTCTCAACGCTTGATAGGACTTGAAGGAACTTGTCACCAGCCATATCAAATGTTTCAATGTCTGCTACCTCAGGCTTGCCTTCTGTAATGGTTCCAGTCTTATCGAATACACATACATCAACATCCTTAGAGCTTTCCAAGGTTTCTCCATTCTTGATTAGTATACCATATTCTGCTGCCCTACCGACCCCAACGGTAACTGCTGTAGGGGTAGCAAGGCCAAGGGAACATGGACATGCAACTACAAGAACAGAGATAAGGCATGTTAGTGAGAACAACAAGCCTGCACCTGCTACAAAGTACCATAGACAGAATACGACTATAGCAATTGTAAGGATAACAGGTATAAACCAGCTGACAATCTTATTTGCAAGCCTTTGAACAGGAGGCTTTGACCCTTGTGCCTTTTCAACAAGTTGAATGATCTGTGATAAGACAGTTTCAGACCCAATCTTCTGAGCCTCTATCTTTAATGCACCATCTTGGTTTATTGTACCTGAGAAAACATCGATTCCCTCCTTTTTAAGCTTAGGAACCGGTTCTCCTGTAATCATAGCCTCATCAACATAGCTTTCACCGTCAACTACAATAGAGTCTGCAGGTATCTTTTCACCAGGCTTTACAAGCAATATGTCTCCAATATTGATATCCTCAATATCTATTTCCTTTTCTATGCTATTGCCCTCTTCATCACTTGTAATTAATGTTGCTGTTTTTGGCTGAAGGCCAATAAGCTCCTTGATTGATGATGAGGTTTTCCTTTTTGCTCTTGCCTCAAGATAACGTCCTATAGTGAGGAATGAAGGCAACATCACTGCAGATTCATAGAACATAAAACTTGAGTCGAGAATTATATTGAATGTACCTAATACGCTTGATACAAATGCCACAAGAATACCCATTGAATACATTACATCCATATCTAGGTTCTTATGCTTGAAGGAGTTCCATCCAGCCTTTAAGATAGGCATGCTTACATAACAGAATGGGAAAATAGCTATGATTAAAGAGAGTTGTCCCATAGTCAATGGAGGAATTGTAATATGGAAATGCATAATTGCCATAAGTATACCGGCAAAGACCAGACCTACTATGATTCTATATAGTTTGCCTCTAAGGTCCTTTTGATACCTTTCCTCTTCATCCATTATGTCCAGTTCGCCGTCAAGGCCGATATATTCGAATCCAAGCATTTCGATTGTCTTTTGAATCTCCTTTAGATTGAGCATGTCCCTATAGTATGTGATGGTAACCTTCTGATTGGAAAGATTGGCATTTGCCTCAACCACACCATCTACACGAGGAAGGAACTTTTCAACATTGTTCACGCAAGAGGCACAATGCATTCCAGCAATCTGAATGACCACTTCCTCCTTTGGAACGGTAAATCCCACAGATTCAACTGTCTTATCGATTGTTTCTGGAGAGAGATTATCCTTTAACACCATATGGGCCTTATTGGTGTTTAGGTCCACATTGATGGATTCCACTTCATCAAGCTTACCTAGCGACTTTTCAACTAGAAGGGAACAAGAGGAACAATGCATGCCATCTACAGGAATATCCAATTCTTTTTGAGCCATATAAGTCTTCCTTTAATTCTTAATAATCATTTAATAATTTAAAATATTTAATTAGATATCTTATAACAATAGTTAAAAAAATTAGAAAATTCTAAAATCAACCTTTGAAAAATAAAATTCCAATAAAAAAAGAAAAAGATTAAAGTAAAATAAATAAAAAAATAAGAAAAAAAGTTTTTAACTATTATCTTACTTATTCTACATCAAATCCTGCTTCTTTTACAGCGCCAACTAAGTCTGCATCAGTAATTTTGTCTGGATCATATTCTACTGTTACAGAGTTAGTGTCTAAACTTGCTTTAGCGTCGTCTACACCATTTAAATCTTTCATGGAAAGTTCAACAGCCATTACACATGAAGGACAGTGCATACCGACAACATTTAATTCTTTTTCTGCCATATTTATCACCTTTAAAAATTTATCAACTTCATAAATAAATTTTCTTTGTATAAATTTATTTATATCGACATATAATATATAGTTTTGGTAAACCTAAAAAACTCTTTAAAATCGCCATCTAATTAAAACAAGGGAAAATAAGTAAAGAAGTAAAATATAATTGAATATAAAACAGTTTAATATTAATACTATAAAAGACAAAACTATTATTATGAATGAAGCAGATTTTATTCAAGAAATTATGAAACAAGCTAACTTAAGTGAAGACCAAGGTGGCCAAGTCAACGATATTTTCCAAAGCACCTTTTTAGCTGGAAATAAGAACAAAGATACTATTGTTAACTTAATTGCAGAAAAATTAGGTGTTGATGCAGCACAAGCTGAACAAATCTATGATATCGCCATAGGTCTTCTTGCTAGTGGTGTTTTAAGCAAAATAAAAGGCCTTTTTAAAAAATAAATGAATTTTTAAGAGATAATATTTTTTATTATCTCTTTACTCTTTTTTTAAAAAATAAAATTACTAATTTTTAGTTTATAAACACTTATAAAAACTTTTTTAATAAATAAACTATTTTTAAGAGTATTTTAATAGATAGGTTTATCCTTAAGTATTTTTCCATCCTGAATTACAGCTAAAATATTATCATTATCAACTAAAGACCCAATATTTTCAATAGGATTCTCTTTAACTAAAATAACATCACCAATCTTACCTGTTTCAATGGATCCCAAGTCATTCTCTTGATTGAAGAATTTAGCACCTTCTATTGTTCCGGCTTGAATAGCCTCAAGAGGGCTTAGTCCAATATCAACCAATTGCTTTAACTCTCCAAGGTTTCTTCCATGGTCAATCACACCACAGTCAGAGCCCATCAGGAACTTAACCCCACACTGGTAAGCTGTTTCGATATTTTCCTTTTGAATCTTAACGACTTCCTTAAGCTTTTTAACCTTATCATCTGCAAAATTATCCCAAACAGGGAAACCTTCCTTAATAAGGGTTTGATGAACGATTAAGGTTGGAGTAAGGTAGATTCTCTTTTTAGC
The DNA here is from genome assembly GCF_000024185.1 of Methanobrevibacter ruminantium M1. NCBI lineage: Archaea > Methanobacteriati > Methanobacteriota > Methanobacteria > Methanobacteriales > Methanobacteriaceae > Methanobrevibacter > Methanobrevibacter ruminantium. The sequence goes on along the minus strand of NC_013790.1, from coordinate 327,432 downwards.
CAATAGCTCTGATGTCTTTCTATCAATGAAAGTACCATGTTCAATGGACTTGATTCCAGCCTTTACACATCTTTGTATTCCTTCTAAGCTATGGCAATGGGCAGCTACCTTAAGGTTATAGTTTTCAGCCTCAGAGACGATTGTCTTCAATTCCTTTTTATTGAACTGTGCAAATTCAGGGCTTGTATTAGGAGATAGAATTCCTCCGCTTGCCATGATTTTAATAAAGTCAGCACGAGCCCTAATAACCTCACGGGTTTTCTTCAAGACATCCTCCACCCCATCGCAGGTACCGATTGGAAAGCCAGGATATGCAAGTTCCATATCAAAGCCTGAATTGAGATAAAAGTCAAAATGACCTCCAGTGATAGCCAATGGCTTAATGGAAATGTTTAATCTTGGAGCAGGGAATATCTTCCTTTCCTGTGCCATCTTTACTCCAATATCTGCAAGTCCAGTGTCACGTACAGTTGTTACCCCAGCATCAATTGTAGCTTTCATATTCTCTATAGCATTGTAAAAGTGCAATGCAAGTGGATTTTTCATTGTATCCTCTTTATGAAACCCGTTTGCCATGACATGAGCGTGGGAGTCTATAAAGCCTGGAAGGAGGTAATTATCCTCACCATCCAAGACTATATGATTGGCATATAATGCAGACTCCTCTGCATGAAGGGATTCGATTCTGCCGTCCTTGATTAGGACATGCCTTTCATCTAGAGGCTCTTCACTGAATGGATTTATAATATTTACGTTTTTAATGTATAAAGAAGGCATTTAATCACCTCATTAATAAATTTTACAAATAAAATAATCTGAATAACTTATTAGGAAACTAAAAAAAAATAGAATTTTTTTGCTAACTATAAAATCTCTATTTTACCATTATCACTATCTACTTCTACCATTTGGCCATTAACCAATTCTTCAACACTTGATGGAGAATCAACCATAGGAATATCAGACATTATAGCTCCTGTTGCTATAATAGGCTCTGCCTTAAGGCAAATAATTGCTTTTGGAGCTGTATTATTCTTCATCATCTGAAATATTACATAAGATCCTACTGTGGAGCCTTTTCCACCTGGAATAAAAAGTATTTTATCTTTAATGGATTGGCCTTTCAATTCATGATTAGGATCAATTACCACACCAGTTTCAGGATCTACGCCTCCTAAAAAGCTGATTGCTTCATCTGATACTATTAATTCCCCTTCTGCTTTTCCTTTAGAAATATTTCTGCATTCAATCATAAAATCACTCGTTTTGAATTATGATTTAATCAAAAATCAGCATAAATAACAATTAACTGAATCAATCATAAAATTATCTTTGAATATAATTAATTTATTAATTCTATTATAAAAATTTTTAAAAATTAAAATTTTTTTCAAAAAAAATAATAATTTAAAAATAACTTTAGGATAAAAAACTAAAAATCAGCATTAAATCAACTAAAAGCACCCAAGCAATTTTTATCTTAAACCTATCATACAGTTAATATGAAACAATCGATAAAACGATGAAAATTAACCCATTTAAAACTAGAATTTAATAAAAATACACTCAAATAACCTAGATTTCAATATGAAGTGATGAGTAAAAATTAGCCATAAGGTAAATTCCTTTAAGATAATTGTTTAAAAATTTCTCTTTTTTTATTAAAAAAATAGTGTAAATGAAAAGAATAATATTTCGAAAAATGAGAAAAAAATTTGAAAAAAATCCAGAAATAAATAATCTTAAGAGAAAATAAAACAGAATATTAATAAAAATAGAGTTTTAAAAATGAATTAGTTAAAAATCAATCCAATTAACTATTAAAATAAAAAAAATAATAAAAATTAGGTAATTTTTAAAAAATAGTAATAAACCGATATGAAAATATTTATATATTAACTTGAATAAAATTAATAGTAATCATGATAATAATTATGATTTTAGATTGGAAAAGAAATATGAAAAAATATATTAAAATTGTTCATTTTACTCTAATTATCTTAAACGAATAAGAGAAAACAGATTTTAATTTAGAGTTTAGACCTTGCCTTTTGCCAATCTTTGATTTATATTTATATCTGATTATGCTTAAAAATAGGAGGAAAAACTATGGATTCTAAGAAAATATTAATGATTGCTGTAGTTGCTTTAATAGCAATTGTTGCTGTAAGTTCATGCTCTGCAGGTTTCCTTGACTTTTTAGGAGGAGACAACGCTACTGACGACAGTTTAAATGGAAAAGAAGTTAATTTAGCTGCAGCAGCAAGTCTAAAAAATGTATATGATGATGAATTGATTCCAATGTTTGAAGCAAAATATCCTGGAGTAAAAGTAACTCCAACTTACGCTTCAAGTGGTGACTTACAAACTCAAATTGAAAACGGTTTAGAAACAGACGTATTCATGTCTGCTTCCAACAAACAAATGAACGCTTTAGCTGATGAAGGTTTAATCGACAATGACACCAACCTTCAATTCTTAGAAAATAAAGTTGTTTTAATCGTACCTAAAGATTCAGACTTAAACATCACATCATTCGATGACTTAAAAGATGTGAAAGGTACCATTGCTATTGGTGACCCAGAATCTGTACCTGCAGGACAATATGCTAAAGAAGCATTAACCAACCTCGGTATTTGGGACGCTGTTGAATCTAAATTCTCTTTAGGAACTGATGTAACTGCTGTATTGAACCAAGTAGCTCAAGGATCTGCTGAATGTGGTATTGTATATGCTACTGACGCTAAATCCAATGATGATGTAAAAGTGGTTTGTGAAGCTCCTGAAAACTCTTTAAACACTTCAGTTATTTATCCTGTAGCTATGATTAAAGACGCTAAAGATGCAGATGCAGCAAAAGCATTCCTTGAATTCTTACAAACCCAAGAAGCTAAAGACAAATTTGTTGAATACGGATTTACCATTCACGAATAAATTTAGCAATTAATCATTTAAATGATTAAATATTTAATTTAAATAAGCGTAAATTAATAAACCATTAATTTAGAAATAAAAAAAATAAATCTGTATTAAATGAAAATTTAATATAATATAAAGTTTATAATAAATTAATGGATATTCAATTTAAAAAAAAAAATTATCTAAAATATTTAAATGAACAGAAAGATTATTAAAGGAGTAAGACATGATGGACTGGTCCCCTATTTTTATCTCAATGAAAACCGCAAGCCTATCAATCTTTATAACCTTTTTCTTAGGTTTGATTGTAGCTTGGCTTCTCGTTAAGATAAAAAATGACACTACAAAAATTGTACTGGATGGCATTTTCACACTTCCAATTGTATTGCCACCTACAGTAGTAGGGTTTTTCCTGCTTTATATTTTTGGTATCAGAGGACCTATAGGAAGCTTCTTTTTAGACTTCTTTGCTGTAAAGATAGCATTTTCATGGCCTGCAACTGTTATAGCTGCAGTGGTTATGTCTTTTCCTTTAATGTATCGTTCTGCTAGAGGTGCATTTAAACAAGTTGATTCCAATTTATTGGATGCCGGCCGTACATTAGGTATGTCTGAGTGGAAGATCTTTTGGAAAATCTTATTTGCAAATGCTTTGCCTGGAATCATAAGTGGCGGAATTCTTGCTTATGCCCGTGGCTTAGGAGAATTCGGTGCTACCGCAATGCTTGCCGGAAACATTGCCGGACAAACTAGAACACTCCCTATGGCGGTTTACTCTGAAGTGGCTGCTGGAAATATGGGAACTGCCTTTGATTATGTTATATTCATAGTGGCCATATCATTTATAGCGATTTTTATTATGGACTATTTTTCCATACGCAAGGAAAACCAATGGAAAAACTAGACATTTAAATATAAAATCAATTCAATAATTAGAATTTAAATTCTAATTCTTATACTATTTTTTATTCATTAACTGTTTTTAGGCGGAAAAAACAATTAAGAACAGTCATTATCTTAAATAAATCTTAAAAACATTTATTTATTATCAAATATCTAATTTTAGAAATATTTATATAATAGAATATACATAACAATTGTTATAATTTAAATCTGAAAGTAATAATTCAAATATGAAAGATTATAATTCAAATATGAAAACTAAGTTAACTCAAGTAAGATAAAAATTATATATTAAAAATTCAATATTAATAATAGTAAAAAATCATTTCAAAAAATGACAATCAGGTCGAATAAAATGAATGAAACAATAAAAACCTTAACAATTCAAGACATATCCTGTTATGGACAATGCTCCATCACAGTTGCATTACCCGTAATTTCTGCTTTTGGAATAGAAACAGCAATCCTCCCTTCTGCTGTACTCTCAACACACACTTCAGGTTTTACTGATTTTACTGTTAGAGATTTAACAGAAGATCTTCCAGAAATCCGTAAACATTGGGAAAAAGAAGGAATATTTTTCGATTCAATTTACACTGGATTCATTGCATCAGCAGAACAGTTAGATTACATAAAAGACATCATAGACTCAAGATTAAAAGAAAATGGCCTTGTATTTGTTGACCCTGCCATGGCAGACCATGGAGAATTCTATAATGGATTTGACCAAGAATTTGCAGATAAAATGGGAGAGCTTTGTAAATTAGGTGATTTCATTCTCCCTAACACAACTGAAGCATGCTTTATCCTACATAAGCCTTGGAAAGAAAGCTTTACAAAAGAAGAAATGCTAGAGATGGCTAAAGAGCTTAAAGCATTCACTAAAAGATATGTCATATTAAAGGGATATGAAGAAGAAGACAAGATGGGAATGATCGTTTTAGATAAAATAGAAGACACTATTGATATAGTTTACAATGAAAAGATAAATTATGTATCCCATGGAACTGGAGATGTATTTGCTTCATCATTTGTAGGATCAACCATGTTAGGTAAGTCCCCTTCAGCAGCAGCAAAGATAGCCGGAGAATTTACTAAAAAGGCAATTGAAAAGACCATTGGCGATGAGACTCATACTTATGGAGTTAAATTCGAACAGGCAATTCCAGAGTTGTATGATCTGTTAAAATCAATATAACTCTTCAATATGAAAAAACAAAAATATGTAAAAATCAATATAAGTACTTCAGATCTAAAAAAAATAAGTAAAAATAATATAAGTACTTCAAATCTAAAAAAATAAGTAAAAATCAATTTAAATATCTAATTTTTAAGTGGGCAAAATATGGAAGAACGTACTGGACTTTTTTCAAATGGAGTTATCTGGTTCGGAGTTGCAATCTCTGTCTCAGAAATAGAGGCAGGAATACAGCTTGCTTCCATGAACACCCTTGATTCCATTTGGCTACCTTTAGTCCTTGGCCACATCATAGGAGGCATACTGCTATTTTCTACAGGACTTATAGGTGCACGTCTTAGATTGAATGCAATGGAGACCATCAAATCAACCTTTGGCAATTATGGCTCCAAATTCTTTTCCACATTAAATGTATTGCAGCTTATAGCTTGGGTAGCTGTGCTGAATGCACAAGGGGCTTCAGCATTGATGGGCTTGAATTTACCCATATCCTTCCCTTTAACCTGCATTATCCTGTCTGCAATCATTGCAGTATGGGTTTATGTAGGACTTAGAAGGTCATCTAAGATTACTACCATTATGATGATAGTGCTTACAGCATTGCTGGTTATTCTATCTGTAAAACTCTTAGGGGTCCATATATCCAATGCTTTGCCTATTCAAAACATTAATTCAACAGCATTAAGCTTTTGGAGCATCTTTGAAATTTCAATAGCTATGCCAATCTCATGGCTTCCTGTGATTTCAGATTATACCAAAGATGTGGAAAACCCAGTAAACGGCACATTGGTCTCTGCAATAGCATATACCATAGCAAGCCTTTGGATGTATTTTTTAGGCATAGAAATAGTTGGCATTGGAACAACAAGCATTGCACAATCAATCCTCCTTGCAGGTCTTGGAGCTCAAGGAGTGATAATTTTAGTGCTTTCAACTGTAACCTCCAATTTTGTAGCTGCAAATTCAGCAGGGGAATCAGCAAAGGCCATCTTTAATAGAATCAATCCAAAGATTGCAGGAGTTGTAGTGAGTGCAATAAGTGCAATACTTGCAATATCTGGAATTATGGATCATTATATTGGATTCTTATATCTTATTGCATCTGTATTTGCTCCTATGGCTGCAGTGCTCCTTGTATCTTTCTATCTTTCAAAGGAAGAGACTGGAAATGCTAGAATATGGTATTGGAACATATTTGCATGGCTTGCAGGATTTATTGTATATCAAGCAACTGTAAACCTGGATTCAATATTCCTAGGACCTACTTTGCTTGCAGTGATTGTATCAGCAATACTTGCGTACATTCCGATATTGCTTAAAAATAAGTCTAAATTGCCTAATATTAGCAAATAGGATAAAATAAAATATTCTTAAAAAAAAGTTTAGTTTAGTTAATATGGACAAATAGTAAATCTAGATTTTAATTAATAAATAGAAGCATGAAAATATTTTAATTAATAAAAAAAGACTTAAGAGCAATGTACTCCCAAGTTAAAATAAAATTTTTGGTCCAGCTTTTGCGAGCCGTAGGCTCGTAAAAGGTGGCTAGTAAACATCCTTCTTCATAACTTCCCTAAGAACAGCAGTAGCATATGATCCCTTATCAATGGAAAACTCACACATAACACCATCTTCAGTTGCTGTTGCACTTGCATCCCATACCTGGAATCTCATAGACCTTCTAAGACCATGGCTTCCTAAACGAGGCATTTTAGGTACTTCAAAGTCATCTCTAGTCAATCCATAGCTGTTTAAGATTTCCTCTTCCATCTTGCCAACTTCTCCACCTGCAAATGGAACCTTTGTACCATACAAAGGGCAAGTCTGATTTATTTCAAAGGAAGATACCATTTCCTGAAACTCCTCAGGAGTCTTATCTCTTACAATTCTCTCTTCCTTATCAATGACAATATCTCCTTCGATATATTTATCCATACCCATTGCTACACGCTCACTTACTGCAGCATTGAATAGGAATGACTGATAAGCATGGACAAACATTCTTTGAAGTGGCTTTGGAAGTGCATGAATAGCATTTTTATAAGCCTTATCTGATAATTCCACTTTGGATTCATCTACTTCTTCAATTTCAATTCCTTCTTCCTCTGCAATCTTCCTGATTGCTCTTCTTTTTTCTTTTAAAAGCACTTTCAACATCATCTTCTCATAGCGCATTCCAGGATGCATCAATTCAAGGGATTCTTCCCAATTTCCATCATCAAAGGCTTGTCGGGCTTTTCTTGAATCTTCACTTTCTTCTTCGCTAGGATTTCCAATATAACGTCTGACAGCCTCTTTTAAATCATTATGAATAAGAGCCTCTCCAACCAAATGAGTATTTGTTCTTGGCTTTCCAAATCTTTGCCAGCCAAAGTAGTTAGGAACTCCAGTCTTCTCCAAGGTTTTTAAGATGGCATCTGCTCTTTTTGCAGCATCTTCAATGGCTAATTTACGAGTTTCTTCGTTATCTGATTCCATGCCATCAATATCCTTAACAAGAATTCTAAACTTATTTCCTTTAAGCTGACCCATTCTTAACTTTTTTCGACCTCTAATTACTTTTAAAAATTCAGTATTATGAATTGTGCCTGCTAATGCCTCAACTTGTGCAAACTGTTCCTCTGAATCCATATTCGCTATGCAGATCCATTGGCGAGTGATGGCCTTTTTATCTTTCATTCCAGCAAAGCCCATTCTTTTCCTGTCTATATGGAGGTCTCTTGCAATATCAAGCAAAACGTCAAGGGTGGTTCTTCCTAATTTTTCAATCCAAATATAAATGTTTGGACCTTCTCCATCTGGAATTACTTCCGGAATCTCTTCAACATAGAAGTCTTCCCATCTGTTTCTTATAGTTCCGCCGATACCTTCTTCCTCTGTTACATAAGTGTTTGCATTAAGCATAGCCATTCCTCAATAAATTATTAATAAGCATTGAATTAAGTTTAAGAATTTTTAAATATTAAAGCCAATTTAGAAAATTAAATTTTAAAATTAAAATCCAGTAAATCTACTTATAAAAGAAGTAATTAAATAAAAAAATGCCCTGGCCGGGATTTGAACCCGGGGAATGGGATCCGCAGTCCCACGTGTTATCCAAGCTACACCACCAGGGCAAAGACAATTGAAATATAAAAATAAAAATAGTGAAATTGCTAATATTTCAACAAATAAATATATGTTTTTTCCACTATATAAAGATGAGCATTTTTAAAGCAAAATTTGCTATGGCCACAGATTTAATTCAAAATTCTTAGGCATTACAATCCCTAGAGCATGACAACCCCTAAATAATTACAATCCCTAGAACAGGACACCATTTAAGCCTTGAAAATATAAAGCTTATAAGAATAATTTCCATAGTTTCTTATAGCTAGAGAAACCTCATCAGCAGTTGAATAATCACCATCAGATGACAAGACATAGCCATTTAATTGATTAGTCTCTATAAAAACATATTTATAGTCAGAACCCAGATGAGCGCTAAAGAAATCATCTAGAATATTCTTAACTTCCCTTCTTGAGGCTATCGAATTATCATTGGAGGATAAAACATATGAGATTCGCTCCAATGTGGAATAATCCCTGCCATCTATCTTTGAAGACATCAGCTCCATAAGATCTTGACTTGTCTTGAATTGATTGTTGTCTTCGGATAAGCTAGGCATCTCCATATCTACAATCATATTAAATGAGATTAGAACTATAAAAATTAGAAAAATAGATAAAATAGCATCTATAAGAGATAAAAAGCCTTTATTGTCTTTAATTAAACTTAACATAATATTACCTAAATCATTGTTAAGTAGATATTTGATTTTATGCTATTTAAAGCTTATTAAAGACTTGATTTAATTAAATATTGATTTAAAATTGTTAAATTGATGTGAAAGTGTGAAATTGATATGAAAATGTAAAATTGACCTCAACTCGTAAAATTGATTAAAAAATGTAAAATTGATATGAAACTATAAAATTGACCCCATCTCGTAAAATTGATTAAAAAATGTAAAATTGATATGAAAGCATGAAATTGACTTAAATAAAAATAATTAATAAAAGATTATAAAATTAACTATAACCCTATTAAAATCATTTTATAGCAGTTATAGTCATCCATTGAACCCATCTATCTGAAATAGAAAAATTATCATAATCATCATCAATTACAAAGGTTTTATCATCCTTTTTAATAATCTCTTGTTTGTTTTTTCCATCCCTTAAATAAATGGTTATATCACCATAATCATTATTTTTCAAAAATCCATATAATTCATTATCTTCATAGAGTTCCATGTCTATTACACGATCAAAGAACTTCATTGCTAAATTGTTTGCCCCATTTGATTCACAGCCAATCAAAAACATTCCATCTGGCTTAAGAACTCTTTTAACCTCTCCAAATGATTTTTCAATATCTGGCCAAAAATAAACTGTTTCAAAAGCAGTTACAATATCAAAGCTATTGTCTTCAAAAGGAAGATTTGAAACATTTCCTTCATAAACTTCAACCTTTCCGCTCCTAATAAAGTCAGCATTCACTTCTTTTGAAAGATTTACACTTTCTATGCTATAATCAACCCCATAAACCTTCTTTGCAGTCTGAGCCATACGATTAATGTTCATTCCCCCGCCACACCCAATATCTAAAATTGTATCCTCCGGAGAAATGTCTAGATGTTTTAAACCCCATAATGAAACTGGAGTATGTTCCTTATTCATTGATTTTAATTGAATATTGCCTAATTTTCCTTCTGGTTTTCTCATATTTGAAAAAAAGCCCATTTTAACACCTTTATAATAAATTAAAAAAATTAATAAATTCTATTTGAATAAATTAAAATCCATTAAATAATCTTGTGAATAAATATTTGAATCAAGTTAAATATAAAAGTTTTGGTATACCTAAATATTAAAAAATATATAAAAATATTAAAAAACTAAAAAAATAAAAAATGAGTAAAAATATTAAATTAAAAAAAATAAAAAACACAAAAAATGAGTAAAAAATTTAAATTAAAAAAAAAACTAAAAAATAAAAAAGGAGTAAATAAGTTTATAAATAAAATAAGAACAATTTAGTTAGAAAATAAGTTAAAAAAAAATCAATTAAAACTATTTAAGCATTATCACTTTCTTTTAAGGCTTTTCTTGTAATTCGAACTGCACCAGCACTATGAATGCGAACAACAGGGTTCTCATCATTTTCTGCTATATGCTCTAATTTATCCAAATAAGGCTTTACACAACTTGGATTTCTTTTTCCAACTACCCTAAAGATTTCAGGAGCTTCTATGCGAACCTTTTCACCAGGATCTGAAATCATTTCATAAAATATATCCAATTTTTCACAAAACAATTCTGGAGCATTTACAGCTATGTTTTCACAAGCCCAGATGAATGCATGCCTTACACTTTCTGATTCATCGTCACTCAGTTTCATCAATTTATCCATATAATTGATTACTAAGTTCTTATCAGCCCTGCCTATTCTTCCAATTGCATTAGCTGACCTTTCCCTCAATTTAGGATGATCATCCTCCAAATAAACTGCAATGTCATCGACATATTCTTCTATCTCCAATGGGTGTTTTAAACCCATTTCTCCAAGAAGCCATAAGACCTTTGCCTTTACTGAAAGGGAAAAATCATCATTCAATTTAACTGCGACATGATTTATATTTGATTTCCAGCTTTCCTTGTCTTTTGTTATATCTCTTAATTCTTTTAATATATCTTTATCTGAATTGCTTGACATTCTACTCTCTTTAGGATTTTGATTAAAAAGCCTTTTGAAAACTTGTTTTAGTAAAACTATTGTTTAAAGAACTTAATTTATTAAAATTAGTCCTTTAAACCAAAATCTTACGAAACTATGACAAATAGATTAACTATAAGTCATCTCCTTTGAAGAATCCAAATATTGCAAGGATAATACAAATTACAATTCCTATAGCAAATAATTTAAAACTCCATTTCATCACAAATTTCAAAATAGTGAATAAAACAAATAATACGATAGCAGCTAAACAAATTTTATTAAGTTGCATTTTTTCACCTCTTTTTTAAAGAATACCCTTTTTTAAGGATATCTAATAATAATATATTCTTTAAATTATAATAAATTATCTATTTTTGTTTAATTTTTTTAAATTTATTTTGAATGTTTCATATTCCCCTTTATCACGTTGATTTCTTTTATAAATTTATTTCGAAAGTTTTATATTCCCCTTTATCACGTTGATTTATTTTCCAAACTCAAGTTTAGCAAACTATTTATCATCAGCAGAAAATCTTAATCCTGCAGATTCCATATATTTAACGTTTTCATAAACTTCCTTTTTAAACCATTGCCTTAGTTCCAACTCTTCATTATCTAAAGAGTCAGTGCTTGAATTATCATAAAATTTTATATTGCGTTCCATAATGCTTAAATTATTAAGCATATTTGGAGACACCTTTAAAGGATCTTTCTTATACAATTGAATTATATAAATCACCATAGAGCAAGAAGCAAAATAGGAATCAGGATGAAAATCAACAAATTTATCTACAATCGATTTCATATTTTCCAAATTATTGGCTTCATATTCTAATTTAAAGCCCTTAGCTAAATCCAATACATCAGATTTTTTAAAATTTCCAATAAAATTTTTAAATAAGCTCATAGACTCACCTTTAATAAAAAATATCTCAAAATTGACTTTAAATCATTAAATCTAATCACAAAAATTATAATCAAAATGTTTTTTATAAGTAATTTATTTAATAGCTCCTAAAATTAAAAAATCTGCCTTAATTAGCTTGAAAAGTAGTTTAGTAAAGAAATAAAAAAAATAAAAGAAAAAAAGAATTAGAAATTATATGATTCATTGATTTTACCGGTTATGTCACGGATTTCCGCAGTGGCCTCTTCCAAGTGGAAAATAGCTAATTTAAAACCGGTTTCATCATTATAAATTCCTTGCAGGAATTCGTTTCCAGCAACTATAGCATCAGCCATGTCGTATGTTTCTTCAAAGACAGCTTTTCCATAGTATCTTAGGAAATCAGTTTCTACAAGGGCTACAATTTCAACATAAGGATTTGCTTCCATTTGTTTGTATACGTCCTTAAAGTTTCCAACACCAAAGTAGATTTTACCATCCTTAAGAAGATGGAAACCTAATGGTCGGTTTTTTGGTTTGTCTCCGTCAACAGTTGCTAAGAAAAACACTTTTGCTTCGCTTATAAATTCATCTATTCTTTCTGCACCTTCTAATGCCATGTTATCACCTTTTAAATGAAAATAAATAAAAAAATGAAAATGATAAATAAAAAAATGAATGAAAATAAATAATAATTAACGATTGAATAAAAACTTAACAAAACCGCTAACTAATTTATTCTCCATTTTATTAATTAAAACTAATTATTATTCAAAATATAATCAATGACTCTTTCTTTTTTCCTTATAGAATCATCTGCAGCCTTTTGAACTTTTTCCTTCATGATTTCAAAGTCTTCAGGAGTTGTATCTCCAACTAACTTTTTAATCTTTGTGTAAGCAGCTTCCCTAAATAGAGGAACCAAAGTATCTACACTTCCATCTTCCTTAATAAGGCGAGGACTGCCTTCATCATCCACCTTACCAATCTCTGTAATGTAAACTCCAACATCGCTCACAGTTTTAACAACGTCATCAGCAATCTCTGGAGGAACTACAAGCATAAGAGAATCTGTAGAAACTCCTAAAGGATCAATATCCAAGTCTTCCAGCATATTCAATACATTAGGTGCTACAGTGGTCTTTATCTTATCATGATAGAACTCAAGCCCCACACCAGTGGTTTCACAGATTTCATGAGCGTCTCCCCTAAGGCCTCCATTGGTTACGTCAGTCATTGCATGGACATCCTTAACCAGGTCTGCATCAAACAATGCCTTAGAAGCCTTTACAAAGCTGATATTCATTGTATCCCATACAACATCAAAGTAGCCATTGTAAAGGGCAGTTGTAGTGATTGTGCCTCCTCCGGCACCTTCAGTCATTAGAATAATGTCTCCGACGGTTGCTCCTTTTCTTGCGGTTGGAGGATGCTGTGAGACTCCCACACTTCCAACACAACTTACAAGCCTATCTCCAAGAACCATGTCTCCACCTACACGCAATGTGCTTCCAGCTACAAGAGGAACATCAATAAGCTCTGAAACTGCACAGATACCTGCAGTATAGTCAAATAGCTTTCCAATGTCACCATCATCTGCAAGGTGAAGGTCGCTTAGGATAGCGACAGGATCTGCTCCCATAACACAAACATCCCTTAAGGTAGCTCTTGTTACATGGAAACCTCCTAAAAATGGATATTCGCTTAATCTTGAGTGTATTCCATCCACTGCAGTGGTTATATAGACATCGTCACCTGGAGCTGGTACCTTGACAACACCGCCATCATCTTGAGCATTAGGGTCGACAACAGATTGTGTATTTGTACTTTTTACGATTTGTGCTATCTTTCTATGTACAAAGAAGTCACCTGCACCACGGGAACCTACACCCATCTTACCCATGCCAACATTTGCCTTTGGAACTGTGATGATGTCCTTTAAGAACTCATCTTCAGTATTGTTTAGCTCAAGAGTTGTCTTTACTTCATCTATAACGCTTTCAGCCATTAAGAGGGAATGTTCTTCTGAAATGTCTTTAAATTCTCTTATTCTCTCTGCAAGGATAGACTTAAGCTCTTCTTCATCTTCGCCTTTGGTAAGTCTTCCTCTTACAAAACCTTCTATATCCATTTTTACACCTTAAATAAAAAAATGATTATTAATTGCTTTAACTAATAAATAACCTTAAAAAATTATTTTTAGTTTGCTAATTTTCTAATTTGAATTAGTTTTAATAGTTTAGAATATTCTAATAAAAATATTAGTTAATTATACTTTAATTAAGATATTATATAAGTTTATTTAATTGAAAATCAGTTACAAATAACTTAAAAACTATCTGATTAAAAAATTTCTTAAATTTAGTAAAAAAAGAATATGGATTTATTTAATTGAAAAAACAATTTATTAATATGAAAATTTTTATTAATGCAGACACTTACAAGGAAATTGCCCAAATAACAAAAGAAAAACTGATTGAAACAGCAAATGAATTAGGAATAGAAATATCCGAGGACATTAATGAAGCAGATATCATATGTTCCATTGGAGGAGACGGTACTTTTCTAGAATCTTCAAAATTAGCTCTGCAAAAGCCAATCATTGGAATAAACTGTGGAACATTAGGTTATTTGACTGATGTGAATCCCGAAGGGATTAAAAAAGCCATGAAAGATATAATTGATGGGAATTATTATATCGAAGAGAGAATGATGCTTGAAGCAGAGATTATCAAGGAAAGCGGAGAGATAATAAAAATGCCTCCGGCATTAAATGAAATGTCCATTTCTAAAAATATCTTTGGAGTGGTTAGATTTGATGCCATAGTAGATGGAAAACTTATAAATTCATACACAGCAGATGGAATTTTAATCTGCACACCTACAGGTTCAACTGCATATAATCTTTCCTGCGGAGGCCCTATTGTAGATCCGACTGCAGAGATTATTACAATTACTCCAATAGCCCCACATACAATAATAAATAGGAGCATAGTCTTATCAGATAAGTCAATTGTTGAAATAAAGATTACAGAGCTTAGAGAGCACACTTCATCATATGCCCTATCCGATGGAAAGTCAAGTGAAATAGAGACTGGAGATATCTTAAAAATCAAGAAATCAGATGCAAAAACCAAGATTATAAAACTGAATTGGCAAAGCTTTATTGATACCGTTCGTGACAAGATAAACTAGATTAAAGCTTGTAAGTATCTTTTAAAATAGTTTAAACGATAAACTAAGCAGAATAAAATATAAATATCTCTAAAAAAATAGTTTAAACAATAAAATAAGTAAAATAAATAAAATTAAAAAGAATAAAATTAAAAAAGAAAATTAATTAACAAATGTGATAGCATCATTTGAGCAAGCTGCCAAACATACTTTACAATCTCTGCAAGTAAAATTCTCTTTTAAGCTAGACTTGCCTTCTATAAGTTCATATGCATTATTAGGACATACAGAAACACATCTTCCACATCCTTGACAGTTTTCTGCATTTATTTGAATGGAATGAACCTCTTCATGACTCTCTACTTTTTCTTTATCTTTATCCTTTTTAAAAAATGAAAATATTCCCATAATCTTATTTTATAAAAACAAATAAATAAATTTTTATCATTTTAATCAAAAGGATTGAAAAAAATATGAAAATAGTTTTAAATGAAAAAACTATTTCTATGTTGTAGTATTTGGCTGTTTTCTATACTTTAAAATAAAATACACGCTTAAAGCAAGTGCAACTATAACAGAAATAACATTAGATATGAAAGGATCCAATCTAAGACCTTCAGAAGCCTGCAATATATAAGCTATAGCAACCACCGTACAGAAAATGGCTGGAGCAAATGTAACAATGAAATGCTTCTTATTATCAATCAGATAAACAGTTGCAGCAAGCAGAACTGCAATAGCTACAATCAATTGAGACCAAGCGAAATATCTCCAGACCAAGGAAAAATCAATGAAAGTCAATCCAAAAGACACAAGGAATAAAGGAATGGATATCTTAAGTCTAGTCTTTAGTTTATCCTGATTTAAACCTAATTCATCTGCAATTGTTATTCTTGCACTACGAAGGGAAGTGTCCCCTGATGTGATTGGACATATTACAACACCAATGATTGCCAAAACCAATCCTACAGTACCAATCAATGCTATTGACATTTCTTTAACTGCAATGGAAGGGCTGGATCCATAAATACTGGCTAATTGAGGCTGTCCATGGAAAAATGACATGGCAATAGTTGCCCAAATTAATGCAAGTATTCCTTCAATAACCATTGCACCATAGAATACCATATGCATATCCTTTTCATTTTTAACGCATCTTGCAACAATTGGCGCTTGGGATGCATGGAATCCGGAGATTGCACCGCAAGCAATGGTTACAAATAGGAATGGGAAAATGGCTTTGTCAGTTAAATAAAGCCCTGCAGTTGTAAATTCTGGCAATGAATAATTTGGATTTAATATCAATGCAGAAATAAGCAAAACAGCCATTATAAAAAACAAAGCTCCGAAAATTGGATAAATCTTACCTATAATCTTATCAACTGGGAATAATGTGGCTATGAGGAAATATATGAATATTGCAACGAGCCAAATATGAATATCTATATTTGTTAAACTTGAAAGCAAATCTGCTGAGCCAGATGCAAAAACAGATGCCACAAGAATGCATGTTATAATTATTAAAACGGCAAAGAACTTGCGAACCCTATCTCCCAAATATTTGCTTATTATTCCAGGCATGGATAGACCGTCATTTCGAACAGACATTGCCCCTTCGAAGAAATCGTGGACTCCACCAGCAAAGATAGTACCTAAAACGATCCATAAGAATGCAGAAGGTCCGAATAATGCGCCTTGAATAGCTCCGAAAATAGGACCTAAACCTGCAATATTAAGAAAATGAACCAATAATGCCCTGTATTTATTCATAGGGACATAATCGACCCCATCCTCTAATTCATATGCTGGCGTTTTGGCAGTTTCATCAACTCCGATGATACGTTCCAAGAACTTACCATATACAAAATAAGATAATATTAATGCAAATAAACAAATTAAAAATGTATACATAATCTTATATTGGATTTAATATTTAATATAGTTTATATTTGAGTGGTTTAATATGAAAAATAAGTTATATAAGCCTATATTTAAGCTGTTTAATATAAAAAAATAATATATAGACTTTATAGGAAATTAAAAAGAATTAATAGAAAAAAGAGAAATAACTAATTAAAATATAAAAAAGAAAAAATAATAGTTTAAATATGATTTAAACTATTTTAAAGCTTCTTCAACGGCAACTGCTACAGCCACTGTAGCACCTACCATAGGATTATTCCCCATACCAATAAGCCCCATCATTTCCACGTGGGCAGGTACAGAGCTGGACCCAGCAAATTGAGCATCAGAATGCATTCTTCCTAAAGTGTCAGTCATACCATAGGAAGCAGGGCCTGCTGCCATATTGTCAGGGTGCAAGGTTCTTCCAGTTCCTCCGCCTGAAGCAACAGAGAAGTATTTCTTGCCTTGAAGGACACATTCCTTCTTATAGGTTCCCGCTACCGGATGCTGGAATCTTGTAGGGTTTGTTGAGTTACCGGTAATTGACACATCTACACCTTCAAGGTGCATGATAGCTACACCTTCCCTTACATCATCAGCGCCGTAGCATCTTACCTTTGCTCTTTCGCCATCGCTGTAGGCCTTTTCCCTAACTACCTTAACCTCTCCTGTAAAGTAGTCAAACTCTGTTTGAACATAGGTGAATCCATTGATTCTTGAGATGATAAGTGCAGCATCTTTTCCTAAACCATTTAAGATGACTCTAAGTGGCTCCTTTCTAACCTTATTAGCTGAATTTGCAATTCCAATTGCACCTTCTGCTGCTGCAAAGCTTTCGTGACCTGCAAGGAATGCAAAACACTCGGTTTCATCACTAAGTAACATTGAAGCAAGGTTTCCATGGCCGAGACCTACTTTTCTGTCATCTGCAACGCTTCCTGGAATGCAGAATGCCTGTAAAGCTTCTCCTATTGCAGTTGCAGCATCACTAGCCTTTTTACAGTCTTTCTTGATTGCGATAGCTGCTCCAAGAGTGTATGCCCAACAAGCGTTTTCAAAACAAATTGGCTGTACGCTTTTTACAATGTCATATGGATTGAATCCTTTTTCATTGCAGATTGCTTTTGCTTCCTCAAGGTCTTTAATGCCGTATTTTTCAAGCACTGGAACAATTTGATCTATTCTTCTTTCATAACTTTCAAATAAACTCATTTTATCCCTTTCCTAATAGATTTTTTATTCCTTCCTTGGGTCAATTTTCTTAACGGCATCTTCAAATCTGCCGTATTGCCCGCTTGCCTTTTCAATCGCTTCCATTGGATCTGTTCCATCCTTTATAAGGTCAAGCATGACCCCCATATTAATGTATTTGTATCCAATGATTTCATCATCTTCATCAAGACCTATTTCAGTGATATAACCTTCTGTAAGCTCTAAATATCTTGGGCCTTTCACTTTGGTTGAATAGATTGTTCCAACCTGGGACCTGTGACCTTTTCCTAAGTCTTCAAGTCCAGCTCCAATCGGAAGGCCTCCTTCGGAAAATGCAGATTGGGTTCTTCCGTATACAATCTGGAGGAAGAGCTCCCTCATTGCAGTGTTTATTGCATCGCATACAAGATCTGTATTCAAAGCCTCAAGGATTGTCTTTCCAACAAGGATCTCTCCAGCCATAGCTGCAGAATGGGTCATTCCAGAGCATCCAAGAGTTTCTACCAATGCCTCTTCGATTATTCCATCCTTAACGTTTAAAGTCAATTTGCAGCATCCTTGTTGAGGCGCACACCATCCTATACCATGGGTTAGTCCGGAAATGTCTGAGATCTCCTTGGATTTTACCCATCTTCCCTCTTCAGGAATTGGTGCAGGACCGTGGTCTGCTCCCTTATGAACAGGACACATATTTTCAATTTCTTTTGAGTAAATCATTTGAATCTCCACTTAAAAATTAGAATTATTTTAAATTATTAAAGAATGAGAATTTAATAATTTTATAATCTTTATGTAAATATATTTGTTTTATTCAGTATATATTATTTGACTTTAGATTGTGGAACAAAACATTTAAAAATAGATATTGAAATGAAATATAAAAAGATTAAAAAAGAAAGAGAAAAAGAATTAAAAAAATAAAAAATAGTTAATTAATTATAAAAACACTTGAATTGAAGTGTAAAACATATAAAAAGCCCCAATAATAATTAAAACAGCAAATATCTTAGGAATATAGCCTGACTTATAAATCAGCTTCTCTAGATCTATTTTTGAAATGGCCAAGCACAATACAAGCAAGGTCAATGCAAAGCCAAAAACATAAATGAAAATATTAAAAACTGCATATAAAGGACTGCTTGATACAAGCATAGTTATAAGAGAAATGAGATATCCGCTATAGCAATCTGCCCAAGCCACTGATGTAAGAAATCCTAAAATAAATGAATTGACTATTCCCTCACCACTACGAGACTTAACCGATCCAAAAGATAGATTATAGTCAAAAAACATCAATATTCCCATAATGAGCAAAAGAAATGCGGCAATGACCCTTACATAAACAATATACCTAAAAAGAATAGTTGTAAAGAATCCTGTCAGGAATATAATGATTGTGAATATGCTAAATAGCCCTAATATGAAGGCCACTATTTCTGCTTTTGATTCGGCTTTTAGGCTAAATCCTGCAATTATTGGCAAGGTAGGCAGAATGCAAGGAGATAATATTGAAATTACCCCTATAAAAAATGAAATAATAGGCATTATCTCCATTTTAACTCTCCCTACTATAAATAAATTTATTTTTTAAAGTCCACTAAATCTGATTATTTGCCATTATACTCTTTCAGTTCACTTAAGAATTGCTCTGGAGACTCATAGCCCTCGATTCTTCCTAACTCAGTTCCATTTTCATCAAATATTACAGTTGTTGGAGTTCCATAAATCTCCAATTTTTGAGAAAGCTCTGGGCTATCGCTGGTATAAGTCATAAGTAGGATATCATTCTCATTTATTTCCTTTTGAATATCTGAATCTGTCAATCCTTCATCCTTAAGATATTCGCAGTAAATGCAGGCTGCTCCGTCAAAAATGATCATCACATTCTTATGATGTTGTTTAGCATCCTTAAATGCATGCTCTAGGTCATTGCAGAAATACAATCCATCAATCAAAGAATCGTCATAATACTTTGAATCATAATCAATTTCATCATCTGAAGTTTCTTTAGAAGAATTATCCTCAGATTTGTTTAAGTCAACTGAACAAGTCCCATTTTCACAATCAGACTGATTTACTGATGAATCAGACTGACTTACACTAGAATCAGAAACAGGTATAAGATTTAAAGAGCCATCAAAGGAATCAGGCGCATCTACAACTGCAGCAATTCCACATATTAAAAATAGAGCTAAAACTAGAATAAATATAAATTTAAATTTTCCCATATTATCTCCCCCAAAACTAGTATGTGCACAGTTATTTATAAAATTTACTAAATAATTATGAGAAATTAAAATCAGATAAAATAATAAAAATTAAAAAATAATCTAAGTTCAATCAAAAAGATTGAACATTAGAAAATTGATTCGAGATTGAAAAAATAAAGAAAAAAAGGATTTAAAAAAAGTAGAATAAAATTATTCTAAATTTACAAAGTTTTTAAGGATTTTTAAGCCTGGAACTCCACTTTTTTCAGGGTGGAACTGGGTAGCAAATACATTATCCCTTGAAACTGATGCAGTCAAGTCAACACCATAATCACAGATTCCAGACAAATTGCTTTCATCATCAAGAACTGCATAATAGGAATGTACAAAGTAAAAGTCCTTGCCATCCACACCATCAAGTATAGGACATGGCTTGACTTGTTTTAACTGATTCCAACCCATATGAGGAATCTTCCTGCCTTCGGGAATCTTTTCAACATGCCCCTTAAATATATCAAGGCCTTTGACTCCAGGAGTCTCATCGCTTGAGGACAAGAGCACTTGAAGCCCTAAACAGATTCCTAAAAATGGCTTTCCATCATCGATATGCTCATAAATCAAATCCTTGTATGGCTCAATGTTTTCCATAGCTGTTCCAAAGGCACCTACCCCTGGAAGAACTAAATGATTAGCATTTGCAATGTCCTCGGGATTGCTTGTTATGACTGCTTTTGAACCTATCTTTTTAAAACTATTGGAAATGCTTCTAAGATTTCCGCTTTTATAATCAATAATTGTAATCATGAAAATTACCTAAAACTTTTTTATTTGGTTTACCATATATAACTTTTATAAAAAAAATTAATTATATTTTAATTAAAATAACGATTGATTAAAATGATAGATTTACATATAACTATCCATTTTATTCAAGCTCCCATTCAATAGCTGAACGTATCATCATACCAAAGTCTGAATCAACTATCTCATCTACACCTAATGTCTTAGAATGGGCATCAAGTTCTGCTATTACATGAGAATAGCCTAATTCATTAAGTGGCTGAACAAGTCTAGGACCATCTGTAACTGCAATGGTTTCACAGTCAAGCTCCTCTACATACAATGCATGTGGAACTCCTGCAACGATAACAAGATCAGGATTTAGCTCGTTAAGATACTCTTCTGCCTTTCTTGGAGTGATTGGATACTCATCAAGGCCACCTGTGATGCATTCAATATCTATTCCTGTTTCATTCAGTTCTTTTGTAATATTTACTGCATGCTGCCTTATTCTTGGAAGGCCGATGTTCTCATCCAGATTTGCAATGAAATGAAGGTTTTCTATATCTTTATTGGACTTTATATTTGAATCAGTATCTTGGAAAAGTTTAGAGAAATCGCAATTTAAAATGTCTGCAAAAAGATATGAAGTTTCTTTTTTCGCATTTAATACAAATGCAACATTTTTTCCTTCTTTTACTGCTTTTACAACAATCTTTGCAACTTTTTCCTTATTGTCTCCAAAATTAGGCTTTATATACTTTCCCTGAGCCATGCCTCTTGTTTTTTCAACCACAGTTGCTAAACGAAGCATCTCATTTTGCCTGTCTGCTTCCTCTTGAGGAATGACACCACATTCTACAGCAGCGTTAAGCACTGCAATAGCACCTTCTGTATTGTCTCCCTCTCCAAAGCCTCCGTGAGACTCTACAGGTATGACAACAGCATCAAGATTTAAGTTTTCAATCGGCTCCTTCAGGTCTTCGCCGATGATCATGCTTGCACATGTTCCTACAATTCCTATCAATTTAGGATTGAATGTGTCATAAGCCTCCTGCAATGTTTCCTCTAGCTTGTCTGCAGCTCCTAATATGAAATCATTCTCAGCCATAGCAGTTGTGACAACTCTTACCCCATCGCTTTCAAGGAGCCTTCCTGTTCTAAAGCAGCAGCCATGAGGACCGTGCATAATAATTACATCTGCATTTAAATCTCTTAAAGTGTATAAAGAAGCGGCAATTGGACTTGGACGTGGATGCATCATAATAATAACCTTCCTTAAATAAATTGTATCCTAATATCCTCTAAATAAATTCTAAAGTATTTTAATTATCAAATTATCTAGTTACAATCTTAATAATGTCTCTATCTTGGATTTCATAATCGCTTGCAATTCTCATATTCTTCCTAGCGTCCACTGCATGCATAAACTTATCACCAATGTCTGTGTGAATGATATATGCAAATTCACGTGGTGTGGAACCTTTAGGAACTAGGAAAGCATCAGGCAACACATTTCCCTTTTGGTCAGTGAACTTATGCTCATCCCCAACCGGATAAACCACTATCATATTTAAAAGCTCAAATACAGCAGTGTTTAATGCCTCTTGAATTCCAGTGCTTCCATAAACGTCAAGAATGTTTGTTTGAATGTATTCCAATGCCTTGATTTGATTAGGGTTTAGCTTGTCCTTCTCTAGGATTTCAAAGCTGTTGTCTCCTGAGATGTATGAGATGAGCCCGGCCCTTGTTGCATTTACCAATGCAAGCTCAGATTCAGCAGATGTTGCAATGACACGAGGATACTTTTCCTTCATCCTTTCAATGTTTTCCTTTGCTCCAGGAAGATCTGCCTTATTTGCAATGACGATTGATGGCTTTGCAATGTTTAAAAGGTTTCTTACAAATTCTATAAGGTCTTCATCTTCCCATTTTCCATAATCAGGACTTACAGTTCTTAAAGCTTCTATTACATCTTCAATTAGGATACCTGTACCTGACAGTTGCTCAAATATGACCTTAGAAAAGTCTAAGTGCTCTGCTTCAACCTTACGGATAAGCCTTACCCAGTTTTTGCTGACGATTCCATACATCCACATGACTATCTCATGCTCAAGGAATTCAATGTCTTCCAATGGGTCGTGGGAGCCTAGTTCCACTGGGTTTCCCTCTGCATCGGTACCTCCTGAGGCATCTATTACATGGATGAATACCTTAGCTTGCATCAAGTCATCCAAGAACTTGTTTCCTAAACCTTTACCTTCATGAGCCCCTGGAACAAGTCCTGCTACATCTATAAGCTCTATTGGAATCAATCTTGTTCCATCTATACATTGGGAGTTGTTTGGATTGCATGTGACCCCTAATTCCTTACATGGGCATTCACTGATGACATGACCTACAGCCTTATTTGCATCTATGGTTGTGAATGGATAGTTAGCCATTTCTACTTGAGATGCAGTGGCTGAATTAAAAAAAGAAGACTTTCCTACATTTGGTTTACCTGTTACTGCAATTTGAAGCATAATATCATTCCTAATTGTTTAAATTAATTATTATTAAATTGAATTGTTTTGTTTATTATTATAATACTGTATAATATTTGATTTTAAAAGTATAAAAAATTATTTAAAAAGTAGTTTTATTGTTATAGAACAATTGTGAAAATTATGAAAATCTTATTGAATATAAAGAATCTTAAAAAGATTAAAAAAAGTAGAAAAATAAAAAAAGAAAATAGCTGAATAGCTATTTGTTTAAAATAAAAGTTTTAAGCAGTTTATAAAAAAAATATTTTGATTAAACTTTTTCTAAAAGTTTAACCGATATATCTAAGGTCGTCTTGAGTTTGTGCTTGCTGTTGGCCCATAGCCCTATTGATCATTTCCTGCTCCATCTCTTGAGCCTTATTGATCATTTCACGAATCTCATTAGCTCTTTCCTCTAACTCGTCAGTGCTGACCTCAAGCTTTACAAGGATAGCTAATTTTGCCAAAATGGCTTCAGCAGCTTCAGCATCAATGAAATAGCCAGGGGTTTTGCCCATTAAGCAAGCGCCTTTCATACCTCTAAGTCTTCCTAATCCTAAGAATAAACCAGAAGCACCTACAATACCGCCATCAGCAGATCTGATTTCAATATCTGCTTCTTTGAGCATTTCAATACGTTCCTCATCAGTAGCAGCACCTAAAACACGGTCTTCTACACCTTCTAAAGGCTGACCGGTAGCAAGGCCTCCTAATGTGTAAAACTCTTTTGCTCCAAGAGACTCTACAAAATCAAGTATGGAACCACAGAGTTCGTATTGACCTTCAGGATTTAATCCTTGACAGTTTCCAACAAGGAAAATGAAATCCCTTTCGTCTCCGCCAGCAGATTTCAAGTAGTATAATTCATTCTTCATATCTTCAACAATTCCGCCTTCTCCAACAAGAACTTGAGGAGGGAAGTATGGAGAATAAATCTCTACAAATTTAGTGGCTTCCAATTCATCAATTACATGGTCAATAGCTAATTTTCCTACATGACCGACACCAGGAAGTGCTTCAATAAATATTGGATTGTTTAATTTAACTTCTTCTAATACTTTAAATTGGGTTGTTCTCATAAAATCACCCCATTAGGATAAAATTAAGCATAATAGATAAAAATAGATAAAAATAGAAAAAAATAAAAATAGGATAATAATCTTGAGAGAATCAATTCAATGAAACTATTGAAAAGACCAATAATCTTGAGAGATATCAATTCAATGAAACTATTGAAAAGACCAATAATCTTGAGAGATATCAATTCAATGAATCTATTGAAAAGATCATTTCATCAAGCCTATTATTATTCCTTATTAAGCATCTCTTTTTTTAATTGTCTTCTATATTTACCGTACTTGTCCTCAACTGAGAATTTAGGAGGATAAATCACCCTTAACTCTCCGCCGCAATTAGGGCATTGAGGCTTTAGTGTGTAAATATTGCAAACAGGACACTTTTTCATTTTCATTTTCATCTGATTCACAATTAATTATCAATTTCACGTAAGAATTCTCCTTTTCCACCGTTTTCAATGACAATGTCAATAGCCTTATTGGCGGCCTCTTTCAATTGACCTTCTGCAAGCTTATAGTCAGTGGAAGTTACAGTGATTCTGTAACGAGGAGCTCCAACACATTGAACTTCAATATTTTCGTCTTCAGCTGCTAAAAGGGCTTCCCTAATGATTTCCACTCCATGTGGAGCATAGCTTTCAATGTCAACATATCCTGTAATGTGAACTTCAGGAGGTTGAATGTTCTTGACAGCCACTTCAGTGATTGCATCAGCCCACTCTTGGCTAATGCCCTCTTCAGTAAGAGTTTCAGCTCCTTCTTCAGCTGCACTTTCAAAAGCGCCATAGATATCTCCAAAGATATCCATAAGCTCATAGCCTACTTCATCATAAGCAGTATCTAAGTCCTTATCTAAAGATTTAGCAGCAAGTTCCAAGAATTTTTCAGCTTTCTGTTCAATTTTCCATTGCTGAATCTTTTTGGTCCTTTGGTCTTCCCTGATTCTTTTTAAGGAAGCGTCTACATGACCCTTTTTAGGATTAACCCTTAAAACACGAGCTACAATCTTTTGATTTTCTCTTACATGATCTCGGATATTTTTAACCCAACCAGAAGAAACTTCAGAAATATGAATAAAAGCTTCTTTACCTGCGTATTCTTCTAAATTAGCGAATGCACCATAGTTAAGAACTTTATATACAGTTCCTACAATAAGTTCTCCTTCATTTGGCCATTCTTGACTTTTTCTTACCAATTAAAACACCGAAATATAAAAATAGTTAAGACTTCTAGAGTCTTAATTTATAAATCACATAATAATTAATCGAAATTAAAAAACAAGCAGTAATTTAATCATTAGATTTAAATTAAATGAATAAATTCTTGCTTTTAATTGATTAATTAGAAATAACCTTGAACTTAATCTAAAACTTCATCGATGTGAGCCATGATTTTAGCTTTTCCTCCACGGGATTTAACAATGGTTTTACCGCAGATGATACATTTTACATCAGAAGCTGCACGATCGAAAATGATTTGTTCGTTGTCACAATCTAAACATTTAACTCTTAAAAAGTTTCCTCTACCATTACTAGCCATACAAATCACCTTAGTTAGATACCCATTCAGGTTTTCCTACTCTGAAAGATTTTCTGATGTGGGATTTTCCACATTCTTTACATTTGTATCTTAAATCTAATTTCTTAACCGGCTTGTTACCACCTGGCAATGGTCTTGGATAACCTCTGTACCCTGCGGTAACTCTTCTGAATTGTCTTTGTCCCCATTTTAATTCACTAGCTTTTCTCTTTTTGGAAGTGTGTACTTCGTGAATAGTGTGTCTTTTACAATGTGGACAGTATGTTCTTTTTTCTTTAGGCATCTTCATAAATATCACCTTATCTGATAATCCAAACGGATTTTTATAATATATAATTACAACATACCACTTAGAACTGTTTAGGTTTCTAAATTGCATGAGGATAATCCTGCAAACCTTTAAGAACCTTTTAAGTATCTCAAAAGCAAGAGAGCATCTATTATTTCCTTATTCATACATAGAGTTATTAGTTTTTTGTTAAACTAATAAAAAAAAGATTGTAAATCTTATCTAATTGAACTAAGATTAAAAATCTTATAAGATTAATAAAAATCTAATCTATTAATAAATATTTTAAAATAAGAAAATATCTTTATTATAGATACATTAATTATATATGTTTAATAACTATATTTAAACCTTTGGTATTAAAATAGAAAAAATAGTTTAAAAGAGTCTTTTTGATAAAAAATATAAAGAATTAATATTTATTTAAATATCAATTAGACCTGCCTTATTATTGTCTATAAGTATTTGTGCAGTTATATTTGGTAAAATAACCACATCATTTGCTATAAAAGGACCATAAATCTTTTCATCAATTCCCATAAATGAATCAATATTTTTGTATATTACAACTGTAGTGTTTTCCAATTCTTCCTTTTTAGCAAAAGCTTTTATAGATTGAGATCTTGGTCTTTCTGCTTTAGCAGTTGGAGCATGACTTGGTTCTTCTACTTTAGGTCTAGATTCGAACTCTTCTTTAGATCCAACTTGAGATTTAGGTTTAGGCTCTTTTTTAGGCCTAGGTTTTGTTGAAAACATTAAATCTGCTTCGCTAGGCTCTGCAAAACTGGAACTTGCTTGAATGTTTGCTAAATCCGCTTCATAATCAGGTTCAAAATTGTGTATGCTATCAAATTGACTGTCTGGATTTGCAAAGATGCTGTCAAAGTCTAATGTTGATGAACTTTTCCTTTTAGGCCTATCTTCGATAGTTTTAGGCTCTACTTTAGGTTTAGACTCCACTCTAGGTTCGGATCCTACTTTAGGTTTAGACTCTAATCTAGGTTCAGACTCTATTTTAGGTGCAGATTCTACCTTAGGTTTAGACTCAATTC